>JAFYPT010000064.1 GCA_017547425.1 Ruminiclostridium sp. | reverse complement strand
TTACAGATCGCAGGCGATCAGGTCCTCGAAGGTCTGACGGCGAACGGCCAGACGAGCCTGTCCCTCGTGGACCAGCACCAGGGCGGGTCGGCAGAGACGGTTGTAGTTGGAGGACATGGTGAAGTTGTAAGCGCCAGTGGTCAGAACGGCGATCAGGTCGTCCCGCTCTGCCTTGGGCATCAGAATGTTCTCCTGAATCAGGTCGCCGCTCTCACAGCAGCGGCCTGCCACAGTACACTCGAAGTCCCGCTCGTCGTTCATCCGGTCTGCGGGCAGAACGGTGTAGGGAGCCTGGTACAGGGCGTACCGGGGGTTGTCGGTCATGCCGCCGTTGACGGTGATGTAGCTGCGGTAGCCCTCGATGGTCTTCACGCCGCCCACCCGGTAGAGGGTGATGCCGGCGTTGGCCACGATGCTGCGGCCGGGCTCCAGCAGGATCTGGGGCACGGGGTAATCCTTGGCGGCGCAGCCAGCCTTCAGGTGTTCAGAGAGGGCCTTGATGTTGGCAGGGATGTCCACCACGGGGTCAGACTCCTTGTAACGAACACCGAAGCCGCCGCCCAGGTTCAGGACTCGGACGGTGAAGCCCAGTTCCTTGCGCATCTGGTCGGCAAAGTCCAGCAGGATATCCACAGCGTCGCAGAAGGGCTCGGCCTCAAAAATCTGGGAGCCGATGTGGCTGTGGAAGCCCAGCACATCCAGGTTCTCCATGCCCACAGCAGCCTGGACGAATCGGGCAGCCTGACCGGTCTCAATGGGGATACCGAACTGGCAGTCGATGCGGCCGGTGTTGATGGCCTGGAGGGTGTGGGGGTCGATACCGGGGGTCACACGGAGGAGGACCTTCTGGCGAATGCCCATCTCACCGGCAGCACGGTTCAGCCGTTCCAGCTCGTGATGGTTGTCCACGATAAAGTGGCCGACCCCGCTCTCCAGAGCGTACTGGATGTCCTCGTCGGTCTTGTTGTTGCCGTGGAAGTAGAGCTTCTCCGGGGGGAATCCACCGGCCAGAGCGGTGTAGATCTCACCGGGAGAGACCACATCAGCCCCCATACCCTCAGAATCCAGGATGGGGTACAGTCCCTTGAAGCACAGGGCCTTGCCTGCAAAGAGGGGGTAGGAGCCTTCGGGCATATACTCGCCCAGAGCCTGGACGTAGGTCCGGCAGTTGGCACGAACCTGGTCTTCGTCCAGGACGTAAAGGGGAGCGCCGAACCGGTCGGCCAGTTCCACGGTATCCAGGCCGCCGATGGTCAGGTGGCCCTGTTCATTTACGGAGAGGTTATCATACAGCATAACTCTAACTTCCTGTCTTTCTATCTATTGTTCAGGGACCCAGCAGGTCATCCATGTGGTAGAAACCGGGAGCCTGGGTCACGATGAAGCGGGCTGCAGCGATGGCGCCGTCTGCAAAGAGGGCACGGTCGTGGGCCTGGTGCTTCAGGGAGATGGTCTGGTTGTCGGTGGCAAAGATGACCTCGTGCTCACCCACCACGTTGCCCATACGCAGGGCGTGGATGCCGATCTCGTTGGGCTGACGCTTGTGCTGGCCGGAGCGACCAAAGACGTACTCGGAATCGGGACGTTTCTCCTTCACGGCATCGGCCAGGAGGAGAGCGGTGCCGCTGGGGGCATCGGCCTTGCGGTTGTGGTGGGCCTCGATGATCTCCACGTCACACCCACCGAAGATGGCGGCCGCCTGCTTCACCAGACGGGCCAGAAGGGCCACGCCCACAGACATGTTATAGGACTGGAAGATGGGCACGGTCTTGGCACCCTCTTCCAGGATGGCAAACTCCTCAGGAGTGTAGCCGGTGGTGGCTGCCACCAGGGGCAGATTCCGGGCCTTGCAGTAGTCCACCAGTTCGGCGGCGCTTGCATGGTTGGAGAAGTCGATGACCACGTCGGCGGGACCGGTGTAGTCAGTCAGATTCTGGTAAACGCCCTCGCCGCCGGCCCGGTCCACCGCAGCTGCCAGGGTGAGACCATTCTCATCCAGGAGCTTGCAGACCTGCTGGCCCATACGGCCCAGAGCGCCGTTTACAATTACATTCATAAGTAAATCACCTTTCAAGGAGATTCTTCGAGATGAACCCCAAAAACCTCGTAGAGTTTCGTCGCCGCAGCGACGAAAAAGAGGCAAATCTGTTTTCTGGTGCGACATGCGCGTGCCAGAAAACTCTTCTCGGCCTGTCAGTGTGCCCAATGGGTGCGCGCAACAGGCCGCAAGCCCCATTTTCGGAAAAGGCTTTGCCTTTTTCGAAACGTTAGACGTTGATGCCCCAGGCGCGCATACGCTCCAGCATCACCTGGTAGTGATCCTCCTCCATGGGGACCAGAGGCAGGCGCAGGTAGTTCTCGCAGAAGCCCATAGCAGCCATAGCGGCCTTGACGGGGATGGGGTTGCTCTCGCAGAACAGGGAGCGGACCATGGGCATGAAGTCGCACTGCATCTTGGCAGCGCCAGCCACATCGCCAGCGAAGAACTTGTCGGTCAGAGCAACGGTCTCCTCGGGGAGCACGTTGGAGATGACGGAGATGCAGCCCAGTCCGCCCATGGACATGATGGGAACGATCTGGTCATCGTTGCCGGAATAAATGTCCAGCTTGTCGCCCACCAGAGAGAAGGTCTCCACGATCTTGGAGATGTCGCCGTTGGCCTCCTTGATGGCGCAGATGTTGGGATGCTCGGCCAGCTTCACATAGGTAGCGGGCTCAATGGCGATGCCGGTACGAGAGGGGACGTTATAGAGGATCACGGGCTTGGTGCTGGCGTCTGCGATGGTGGTGTACATCTTCACCAGGCCGTTCTGGGTGGTCTTGTTGTAGTAGGGGGTGACCACCAGGACAGCGTCAGCGCCGTACTCACAGGCAGCCTTGGTCAGCTCCACAGCGTAGTCGGTCTCGTTGCTGCCGGTGCCGCAGATGACGGGAACGCGGCCGGCCACTCTCTCGATGGAGTAGCGCATGACTTCACGGTGCTCGGCGTCGGTGAGGGTGGAGCTCTCGCCGGTGGTGCCGCAGATGACCAGAGCGTTGATGCCCTTTTCAATCTGCCAGTCGATCAGCTTGCCCATGCGGTCATAGTCAACACCATTGGGGGTGGTGGGGGTAACCAGTGCGGTTGCGATGCCTCTAAAGATAGGATTCTGCTTCTTCATAATAAATTCCTCCTGCATATTCAGTCGTTGCTGCTTGATTTTGCGTATAAAAAAATCAAGCGCGCTATGCGGGGATAGCTGCTTGATAAAACGACAAGGATTCCGGCATAGTACCGGCGTTCGTATCAAGGATAGCCCTCCGCAAAATGTTTCCATTTGCGACAGTCGAACGACTCTTACTTCGTTCGCCCAGCGAAGCTTCCCTTGCAGTGAAAGCCCACTTCGGCGCCCACCCCTTTCTCCGACCCTGCCCTGCACGGCATTGACCCGGGTACTCTTGGTGTAGCGCACCTCTATCTCTGGTTTGGCACTATGTTAGTGCATTTTTATCCATTTGTCAAGGGGTCCCTCGCTGGTTTTTCCTGACGAAAAGGACACCCGATTCCTGGGAAAATACAGGATTTCTCACAAAGGCGTGACAAGGGAGACAAACTATGGTATACTGGGTTTTAATGAAATAGTATGCTCAGAAAAAGGTGCCTCACCGCGCCAATTCAAATGGAGGTACGACAATGGCAAAGGACTTTGACTTCAGCAACATCTCTCTGGACAGCTTCGGCTCCATCGACGACCTGGACCTGGCCATGATGGGCTTCAACCTCATGGGACAGGAAGAGGAGGAAGAGCTGGACGAAAACGGAGAGCCCACTGTGAGCCCTTACCACGACATGGACAGCATCGAGTTCCACCTCTGGATGGAGGAAGAAGTGGACAAGGAAGCCATGCGCCGCATGGCCATGAAGAAGGCCGAACAGCAGGCAAAATAAAAACATAACAGCCGTGGCATGCAGGATCGCATACCACGGCTGTGTTTTGTCCCGGAAAAGCAAAAACACAGAGGATCGGCCAATCCTCTGTGCCTTCATCTACGCTGCGCAGACCCAAGAGAGCGGTAGGTCCTTCGGTTGAATCGGAGAGATATCCAACCGTTTGCAACGTTTCACACGAAAAACAAGGGGCAAAGTTTTCCGTGTCAATTTCTGATATTACTATAGCAAAAGATTGTCAATTTGTAAAACGAGTAATCCCAATCCAGGCCATCAGCATTTCTTATGGATATAATTCATTTTCTTTTAACTCTTTAACCTGCAAAACCCCGCCTGCAGAGCGAGCAGGCGGGGTTTTGTGTCCTATCGGACCACAAAGAGAAGGATGGAAGATATCAATTCTTATGCTTGCGGTTCTTCATCAGATCAGAGCCCGCCTGGACCAGTGCGCACACCGCCAGACCTGCCATTGCCCCATCGAAAACTCCGACACCAGAGGGCAGCTGGGCTACACAGACCACATAGACGATCAGCAGGGCAAAAATGGCCGCAAAGTACAGGGTAAGGTTCTGAGAGTTTTTCATAGTAAGGCTCCTTTCTTCTTTCAGGTTTCTTTTGAACAGTTCCTTGAAAAAAGCTTCGCCCCGGCCGGTGATCTCTGCTTTCTTTTCTTGATTCTAAAATAACATAAGTTTTTGCATTTGTAAAACATGGATATTTCATCCTTGCAATCAAACATTTCTATGGCACTTTTCACCAATCGCAACCAATAAAAAGGCACAGAAGATCCTGCGGATCCTCTGTGCCTTTATGTTCACTGCGCAGACCTTAGAGAGCGGTAGGTCCTTCAGGCGGATCGGAGAGAAACCCGGCCTTTTGCAGTGCCACACGAAGAAGGGGCAAATGTCCTCCGTGTCAATCTTTGACCTTACTATAACAAAGGAACCTCTATTTGTAAAACGAGATATTTCAATCCAGGCCATTAGCATTTCTTATACGCACTCCATTTCCTTCGTTTACCCAAAAAAGCACCTGCATGAAGCAGGTGCTTTTTACCGGCTCCCGGGATCAGGAGGAACCGAATGTGGACCGGCAGATTCCAGTGCCAGAGTTGGAATGTGAAAAAGAGTGTGCCCGAGCAGGCCAGCGCAGATGCCCGCCAGGAAAGGATCAGAATTCAACCACGCAGTCGGAAGGTAGAGGGTGAAATCGTCTGGCACGGAGTTTGAGGTACCTAAGGCCTTCCCGTCCTCGCTCAGGAGCGGAAAGAAACTTGGAAAACTGCCGGAATTCTACTTGCAATCTTAGAATAACTCCACTATACTAAAGGCAGAAACATTTGTAAACTCAAAGAAACTAATCTTTATCATCAAAATACCTGATGGAAAGGAGCTGCCATGGATCACAACAAACGCACCGCCCTCCTCACCGCTATCGACATGGGCAACCTGACCCGGGCGGCTGAACAGCTGGGCTATACCCAGTCGGGCCTGAGTTACATCATCAAGTCTCTGGAGGCCGAGTTCGGCTTCCCCCTCCTGATCCGGTCCCGCTCGGGCGTTCGCCCCACCGCGGACTGCACCCGGATCCTTCCCATCCTCCGGGAGCTCCACCACAAAAGTCAGATGCTGGAGCAGGAAGTGGCTGACATCCGTGGTCTGGCTGTGGGCAGCGTCTCCGTGGGCGTCTTCCCCTGTATCTCCCGGTTCTGGATGCCCAACATCCTTCGGGACTTCACCCTGCGGTACCCCGGCATCACCCTCTCCATCCGGGAAAGCGGCCAGGAAGACCTGGACGAATGGCTCCGGAACGGTTCCGTGGACCTGCTTCTCTACAGCCGTCAGCCCAACTTCCCCTATCAGTGGGTCCAGTTCATGCAGGACGATATCTGCGCCGTGGTCCCCGAAGGACACCCCCTCATCTGGGCCAAGGAGATCTCCCTGGATCAGCTGGAAGGGGAACCCTTCATCATGGAGGACGATGCCCACGACCATGACATCCCCCGGCTTCTGAAGGAATCCGGCCTCCATCCCAACGTGTGCTGGTCCTCCAAGGACGAGCTGGCCATCATCAACATGGTCAAGGCAGGTCTTGGCGTCAGTGTTCTGCCCGGCCTCTATTTAAAGGAAGACCACCCCGGCGTGGTGACCCTGCCCTTGGTCCCCCGCGCCTACCGTCAGCTGGGCGCTGCCATGCTGAGCCTGGAGGACCTCTCCCCCGCTGCCAAGCGTTTTCTGGAAAGCGCCAAGCAGACCATGGGGGTCAAATGAATCACAGATACAAAAAAGCACCTGCTCTTGCAGGTGCTTTTTTGCCGGCTGAGCCGTAATCCAATGTCAAAAGAAGGAAAAAGAAAGCGAATCTCTTGCTTTCTGGCTGTGCCTACACTATACTATAGCCACTATCATTTGTAAAACAGAAAAAACCGGGCATCGTTCCCAGTTTTTTCGATGAAAGGATTTGCCATGGATCAGAAAAAGCGCAGAGCCATCCTCACCGCGGTGGAACTGGGGAACCTGACCCGGGCCGCAGAAGCCCTGGGCTACACCCAGTCCGGCCTCAGCTACCTGATCACCACCCTGGAAGAGGAGCTGGGATTCCCCCTGCTGGTGCGCTCCCGGACCGGTGTGCGCCCCACGGCAGACTGCCTGGCCATCCTCCCCTACTTCCGGGATCTGGAGCGAAAGCTCCAGCAGGTGGAGCAGGTGGCCTCGGATATCCGGGGGCTGGCTACCGGCACCGTGTCCATCGGGGTCTTTCACAGCATCTCCCGGTACTGGCTGCCGGATATCCTCCGGGATTTCGATGCCCAGTACCCTGGCATCACCGTCCACATCCAGGAGGGCGACCAGGAAGCTCTGGACACCTGGCTGGCCGACGGCACCATCGACATTGCCTTCTCCAGCCGCAGTCCCGGCGGGTCTGACCTATGGGTCCAGTTTATGGAGGATGAGTACTTCGCCATCCTGCCAGAGAACCATCGGCTGGCCCGGGTGGAGTCCATCACCCTGTCTGCCCTGAAAGAGGATCCCTTCATCCTAACCAGCGGTGACTATGACCTGCCCCGCCTGTTCCGAGAGGCCGGCTTCCAGCCACGGGTCCGCTGGTCCTCCCACGATGAGCTGGCCATCCTGGCTCTGGTGAAAGCCGGTCTGGGGGTCAGCCTCCTGCCCGGGCTTCATCTCCAGGGAGACATCTCCGGCGCAGCTGCCCTTCCCCTCAGCCCCCGTGTGTTCCGTCAGTTGGGTGTGTCCTTCTCCAGCCTGGCTGACCTCTCCCCGGCCGCCAAGCGATTCCTGGTGAGCGCAAAGGGGACGATGGGGATTGAATAATAGTAAAAATCGACGACCTTCTAACGAAGATCGTCGATTTTTGGTGACCCAACGGGGACTCGAACCCCGGACTCCCTGCTTAAAAGGCAGGTGCTCTACCGACTGAGCTATTGGGTCATATGAAATTAAAAATGGCTGGGGTGGCCGGACTCGAACCAGCGACTGCGGGAGTCAAAGTCCCGTGCCTTACCACTTGGCGACACCCCATCATGCGCCACTTGCACGCCTCGAAGTAAAAGAAAGAGCCGGAACCGATGTTCCGGCTCTCTCGAGACGTCTGGGGTGGGTAAAGGGATTCGAACCCTCGACACCCGGAACCACAATCCGGTGCTCTAACCAACTGAGCTATACCCACCATATAAAGTTTGCTGAGGAGTGTCAGAAAAAATGGCACGCCTGAAGGGATTCGAACCCCTGACCCACTGCTTAGAAGGCAGTTGCTCTATCCAACTGAGCTACAGGCGCATATCACACGCGGCAGCCGGTAGAATCTGGATCCGCCTGCTCGATCCAACCCACTTCAAAATGGAGCGGGTGATGGGAATCGAACCCACGCGACCAGCTTGGAAGGCTGGGATTCTACCATTGAACTACACCCGCATAAGTCGTATTCCTGAACCGTTAGCTTAATCATAATAGCATGGACCGCCGGAAATGTCAACTACTTTTTTCAGATTTTTCAAAAAAGTTTTTGAGCGGGTATTTGCCCGGAAATGGGGGCAAACTGGCTGGGAGGTGTTGCTATGATCCCACTATTTACAGAGTTCTTTTTCTACAGTTTCCTGGGCTTCTTGCTGGAGGTCCTCTACGCCCGGCTCCTGGGCCGTGAGGGCCACGGTAGGAAATGCCTGCTCTTTCTTCCCCTCTGCCCGGTGTACGGCCTGGGGGCGGTGGCCATCCTCCATATGCCCCCTCTCCTTCAATCCCGTTCCGTAGCTGTCTTCATCGCCGGAGGCCTCCTGGCCACCCTGGCTGAGTACGCCGTGGGGGCCTTCTATCTCTGGGGATGCGGGGTACGGTTCTGGGACTACTCCCAGGTGCCGGGAAACCTCTTGGGCCTGATCTGTCCCCTGTACACCCTGTACTGGGGACTCCTTGCCGTAACGCTGGTCCAGGGTATCCATCCCCTGTTTGCCCCCTGGCTGACACAGATCCCACCAGAGATCACCGTCCTCCTCTTCCCCCTCTTCGGGGCGGACGTCCTGGTCTCCCTGTGGCTCCTCCATCGAACAGGCAGTCCGGACTGTCTCATGTGGTATAAGGCTTTCTTATCCCCCAGAAGGGCCTCTATGTAAGGGAGGGAGCACCCCCCTCCCCAGGGGCTTAAATCCTTCTCAGCTCCTCCAGGGCCTCCTGGAGGGCTCTCTGGGGTACATAGGCCGCCGCCAACTTCATGGCCCGCTCCAGGGTCATGGAACCGGAAGCCGCCACGATGGGCCTGCCTATCATCTGAGGAAAATGCCGGGCCAGCACCTGCTTCGCTTTGGGGTTGGCCAGCAGCTCCCCGATGGTAATCTGATTCCTTCGCAGATCCATGGGATCACCTCCTGCCCTCCATTCTATGAAAAGAAGAAAAGATTGTGTCGGGCGTGTATAAAGCTCCGGGGGCCGCTCCATACTATCTGCAGATTCTCAAAAGGAGGGTATGTCCCATGAACGGCAACATGAACGCCAACAACAGCATCCACTGCACTGTCTCCAGCTGCGCCCACCACAACAGCACCAAGAGCGTCTGCTCCCTGAACTCCATCAAGGTTGGCACCTGCGGCCCCGCCACCAAGGACTGCGCCTGCACCGAGTGCGCTTCCTTCGAGCTGTCCAAACAGTACGGCACCACTTTCTGACCAAAGGGATAAAAAACGCCGGGATGGAATTCCATCCCGGCGTTTGCCGTTACAGTATGAACCTGTGAACGATCCTTACTCAGCCTTGGGAGCCTCAGCAGCGGGAGCTGCGGGTGCAGCTTCAGCAGCCTTGGGAGCTTCAGCAGGAGCAGCTGCGGGTGCAGCTTCCTTCTTGGGCTCTTCCTTCTTGGGCTTGGGAGGCAGGACCTTGCCGTCAACAGTGATCAGCTGGCGGGGGCATGCGCGAGAGCACAGACCACAGCCAATGCAGATGTCGTAGTTGATGGTAGCCAGGAAGTTCTCCACGGTGATGGCGCCTTCCTTGGGGCAGGCCTTCACGCAGATCTTGCAGCCGATACAGCCGTTGTCGCAAGCAGCGCGGACAGCGGGGCCCTTGTCGTGGGAGGAGCACAGCAGCTCGGTGTACTTCTTAGCGTTCAGGGGAACGATCTCGATGATGTGCTTGGGGCAAGCATCGACGCAGGCGCCGCAAGCAACGCACTTGTCGAAGTCGACCTTAGCAACACCGTCCACAACAGCGATTGCGTCGAACTTACAAACAGCAACGCAGTCGCCGCCGCCCAGACAGCCGTAGGAGCACATCAGGGGGCCGGAAGAAACACGGGAAATGCCCAGGCAGGAGGACAGACCAACGTAGTCATAACGGGTCTTGTCGTGACCGCCGCCAGTGCACTTGACCTGTGCGATCTTGCGAGCGCCTTCCTCAACGGTAACGCCCATGATCTCACCGATCTTCTTTGCCAGCTCGGCACCGCCGGGTGCGCAAGCGTTGACGGGAGCGATGCCCTTAACAACGGAAGCAGCGTAACCGCCGCAGCCAGGATAGCCGCAGCCGCCGCAGTTTGCGCCGGGCAGGATCTCGCCGATGGCCTCTTCACGAGGATCCTTCTCAACAGCGAAGACCTTGGAAGCGACGGCCAGAACGATACCGAAGATAATACCCAGAACCGTCAGGACGATAGGGGCTAAAATAGTAGTACTCATAATTCTTTCCTCGCCTCCTTCTTACCAAACTTTCAGGCCGGAGAAGCCCATGAATGCCAGAGCGATCAGGGATGCAGCAACCAGAGCGATGGGGAAGCCTTCGAATGCCTTGGGGCACTTGGAGAACTCCATGCGCTCACGGACGCTTGCGAACAGAACGATAGCAATCAGGAAGCCAACGCCGCCGAAGATGCCGTAGGTCATAGCTTCGCCGAAGTTGTAACCCTTCTGTGCGTTCTGCAGGGTAACACCCAGAACAGCACAGTTGGTGGTGATCAGGGGCAGGAAGACGCCCAGTGCTTCGTACAGAGCGGGCATTGCCTTCTGCAGGAACATTTCGACGAACTGAACCAGAGAAGCGATGACCAGGATGAAGGTAACGGTCTGCATGAAGCCCAGACCGTTGGGAACCAGGATGAACTGGTTGATAGGCCAGTTAACAGCGGATGCAACGGCCATAACGAAAATAACTGCCATACCCATGCCGACTGCGGTGTCGACCTTCTTGGAAACGCCCATGAAGGGGCAGATACCCAGGAACTGGGACAGGACGAAGTTGTTAACCAGAACGGCGGCTAAGCCGATAGAGAGCAGGC
Source organism: Ruminiclostridium sp. (assembly GCA_017547425.1). GTDB lineage: Bacteria > Bacillota > Clostridia > Oscillospirales > Oscillospiraceae > Evtepia. Next base: position 7,832 of record JAFYPT010000064.1, on the reverse strand, counting down.
TAGTGATACCTTCCATTACTTCGCCACCTCCTTAGTCTTCTTAGGCTTGTTCATGAAATACTGAACGCCAGCGATAACAAAGCCCAGGGTCAGGAAGCCGCCCACGGGCAGGATCATACCCAGAGCAACCACGTTCTCGGGCAGGATCTGGAAACCAGCACCGCCGTTGAGCAGGCCGCCGCCGAAGGTGCCAGCGCCCAGGAACTCACGGATGATGCACAGCAGGGTCAGAGCGCACATGTTGCCGAAGCCCTGGAAGATACCGTCCAGTGCGGAGCCAACGATGCCGTTCTTGGAAGCATAGCCTTCTGCACGACCCAGAATGATGCAGTTAACGACGATCAGGGGGATGAACAGACCCAGGCTCTTGGACAGAGCAGGGATAAATGCCTTCAGCAGCAGGTCAACCATGGTAACGAAACCAGCGATGACGACGATGTAGCAGGCAATACGGACCTTGCTGGGGATTACCTTACGCAGAGCGGAGATAACCACGTTGGAGCAGGTCAGGATGATGATAACTGCTGCACCCATGCCGATGCCGTTGAACATGGAGGTGGTGATTGCCAGCAGGGGGCACATACCCAGCAGCTGAACCAGAGCGGGGTTCTGGGTAATGAGGCCTTCAATAAACTGTTTCTTTAAATTCATGATAGTACCTCCTTAGCCCAGACCGAGTTCTGCCAGGACAGCGTAAGCAATGTTAACGCCGTCGCAGATAGCACGAGAGGTAATGGTAGAGCCGGTGATGGACTCAATGGTGCCGCCGTCCTTGGTGACGGAAGCGCCGCCGCTCAGACCGATGAACTGTGCCTGCCACTCGGGATCGGTGGCCTTGGAGCCCAGACCGGAGGTCTCAGCGTGGGAGATGACAGCAATGCCGGTGATGGAACCATCGGTGCCGATACCGGTCATCATGTCGATGGGACCGCCGAAGCCGTTGGGGGAGTTGCACTCCACAACGTAGCCAGCGTCGCCAGCCTTGTACACAGCGATGACGGTAGCGTCAGAACCGGTGTACTCGACTTCGTCGTAAGAGTCAGCAGGCAGAACGATCTGCAGGGACTCCTGAACGGTCTTTGCAGTGTTCTCTGCAATGGGGCCTGCGGTCACGTTGTTGACGATACCCAGCAGGGATGCGATAACCAGGCAGATTGCGGCCAGGACGATAACGAGCATGGCCATACCGGGTTCTTTCTTAGCGGGTGCGTTGCTCATGCTTCAGAACCCTCCTTTGCTGCTTTCTTTGCTGCCTTTGCCTTTTCCTTCTCTGCCTTGCGCATCTCAGCAGTGACACCGTAGCGCTTGGGCATGGTGTACTTGTCGATCAGCCACACGCAGATGTTCATGACCAGGATGGAGTAGCAGACGCCTTCGGGATAGCCGCCGAAGTAACGGATGAAGACCACCAGCAGGCCAGCGCCGACGCCGAAGATGATCTCGCCCTTGGGGGTGTTGGGGCTGGTCACGTAGTCGGTTGCCATGAAGAAGGCACCCAGGAACAGACCGCCGCCGAAGATCTCGTACAGCATCCAGGTAACGGAGCTGACGCCCTCGGGAGCACGGGAGAACAGCAGGGTCAGAACTGCCACAGTCAGGATGTAGGCAGCGGGGATGCGGATGCGGATGACGCCCTTAGCGATCATGTAGATGCCGCCGATGAGCAGAGCGATAGCGGAAACTTCGCCCACGCAGCCGCCGATGTTGCCGATGAACATATCAGCCAGGGAAGCGTCTGCACCATTGACCTGAGGCAGGATGCCGCTCTTCATGAAGTCAACGGACAGGGGGGTAGCGCCGGTGGTGATGTCAGCACCGACGGAGCCCATGGAGACCCAGTTTGCCTTACCGGGGGCAACCCAGGTGGTCATGGGAACGGGATAGCTCAGCATCAGGAATGCACGGCCAGCCAGTGCGGGGTTCAGGAAGTTGGTGCCCAGACCACCGAACAGCTGCTTGACGATCACGATAGCGAAGAAGTCGCCGATGATGACCATCCAGTAGGGAATGGTGACGGGGCAGACGAAGACCAGCAGCACGCCAGTGATGGCAGCAGACAGGTCGCCGCAGGGAATGGGCTTGTGCATCAGCTTGCAATAGCCATACTCAAAGATTTCGCAGAACAGAACAGACACTAAGGTCATGGTCAGTGCGCGAGGGCCAAACACCCAAACGCCCATCACCAGGGCAGGAACCAGAGCGATCAGAACGTCGCGCATCAGGTTCTTGGTGCCAACGGGAGAAGACGCGTGAGGGGAGGAGGCCACACTCAGCTTATATTGTTCCATGTTGTCCCCTCCTTACTTTTTTGCCGCCTGCTGGCGGATGGCAAACTTTGCGGTACGGAACTGCTGAACCAGGGGGATCCGAGCAGGGCAGATGTACTGGCAGCTGCCGCACTCCATGCAGTCCATCAGGCGATACTCTTCAGCCTCGCTCCAACGGCGCTCTGCTGCGAACATGTTCATGTACACAGGAGTCAGGTGCACGGGGCAAACGTTGACGCAGCGTGCGCAACGGATGCAGGTGGGATTCTCGCTGGTTGCGGGCAGGTCTTCCTTGCTCAGGCACAGGACGCAGTTGGATGCCTTGCCCATAGTGACGCTCATGTCATACTGAGCGAAGCCCATCATGGGGCCGCCGCCGATGACACGTGCGGGGGTGCCCTTGAAGCCGCCTGCCTCTTCGATCAGGTGAGCGAAGGAGGTACCCAGGGGGGCAATCAGGTTCACGGGGTTGTTGACAGCGCTGCCGGTGACGGTGGTCACACGCTGAACCAGGGGCATACCCAGAGCCACTGCATCATAAACAGCAGCAACGGTAGCAGCGTTGAACACGCAGCAGCCCACGTCTGCGGGGAGCTTTCCGGGGGGAACTTCACGGCGGGTGATTGCCTGGATCAGCTGCTTTTCTGCACCCTGGGGGTAACGGGTGTGCAGAGCCTGAACAGTGATATCCTTGGCATCGCCAACCAGCTTCTTCAGGTTCTCAACTGCATTCATCTTGTTATCTTCGATACCGATGTACGCATGAGGCAGCTGAAGAGCCTTCATGATGAACCGAACGCCGCCGATGATCTTCTCGCCGTGCTCCAGCATCAGACGATGGTCAGCAGTGATGTAGGGTTCGCACTCAGCACCATTGACGATAATGGTGTCTGCCTTGCCAACTGCGGAACTGATCTTGACGTGGGTGGGGAAGCCCGCGCCGCCCATACCGGTGCAGCCAGCGTCACGAATGATGTCGATGATCTCCTGGGGAGTCAGGGCATCCACGTTCTCGCGGGGCTTGCAGTCGGGGGAAATGGTGTTTTGGAAATCGTTGTCAATGACGATAGACATAGTGGGCACGCCGCCGGTACCGGGACGAGGCTCCACAGCTGCTACCGTACCGGAAACACTGGCATGAATGGGAGCGCCGAGGCCGGCGGTCTCGCCAATCAGCTGACCGATCATAACAGTGTCGCCCTTCTTGACCACGGGCTTGCAGGGAGCGCCGATGTGCATGGACATCGGGATCACGACCTGAGCCGGAGCCTTTGCGAGCTGCTGAATCGGTTTATGCTCAGTAGCTTCCTTGTGTTCGGCGGGGTGGACGCCGCCATAGAACATTTGCTTCATAGCATCACCTCTGTTTTTTCCTTGCCAAATTCTCTTATTCCCCAAATACTTGTAATCAGTCTGCAGCGAGACTAAAACATTATATATAATAAATCCAACGGGCGAAAAAGTCCAGTGATTTTCCAAACAAATTTCTCCAAGAATCGGTTTTTTTCCATTTTCTCTTTTTCCCTACCAAAGTCTTTCCTTTTTTCGCAATCTTTGGTATACTGGTGTCGGAACTTTGTCGCCAGGAGGTGGACACCCATGAACAACAAACCTTTCCATATCTCTGTGCTGGGGGATTCCATCAGCACATTTGACGGGGTCTCTCCCCCCGGGGGCGTTTACTACGGCCCCTCTTTCGGAGACATCACCGGCGTCCGGACACCCGAGGACACCTGGTGGATGCAGGTCATCCGGGCCATGGGCGGTCAGCTTCTGGCCAACAATTCCTGGTCGGGCAGCACGGTCTCCATGGTGGGCAGTATGCCGGCCTGTTCCCCCAGCCGCATTAAAAAGCTGGCACCAGAGGGAACCGATCCGGACCATATCCTCATCTTTGCCGGCCTCAACGACGTGGCTTTCTTTGCCAATCCCAAGGACTTCGCCGCCGATTACCAGAAGATGCTCCAGCGAATCCAGGAAAGTTATCCACAGGCCCAGGTCACCTGCGGCACCCTCATCACGGGCTATCTGAAAGACACCCCCTTCACCCATCAGCTGGGGCACATTCGGGAAAAATACCTGCCCTACAACCAGGCCATCCTGGAATCTGCCGCCCAGTTCGGGTATCAGGCAGCAGACATCGCCGCCTTCAACGAACGCTTTGCCTCCATGGACGGATTCCACCCCAACAGAGAGGGTATGGGCCAGCTGGCCGATTTCTGGCTCAAATCTGTGGGACTCCGCTGACGGGTCCAGTATACGATATTTTCCCCAGGGTCTGCAAATGCAATGGTTGGGGGAACTTCCAAAAAGCAGCAAAGGTCGTGCGTCCGAAAGGACGCACGACCTTTTTCATTCTTTGAACGATCGATACAACAAAACCAGCCCTGCACTCAGCAGCACACCGCCTACAATATCCGTCAGCCAGTGGACCCCGGACACCAATCGGCCCATCACCATAAAGGCGGTAAAAATGCTCATCGCCAGGATGACCCATCGTCGGATGCCGGGATGTTTGATCTTTCCACCAAGCTCCATCATGGCCGTGGGCATCACGCACATCACCAGCAGGGTGGTAGAGGAGGGGTAGGAGGCTTCCAGCACCCCGTCAATGAGAACGGGCCGATAATTCACCACCCATTCCTCAAAAAAGAGAAAGCATCCCAGCACCACCAGGTAGTACACCCCCAGCACCAAGATGCTCCGGTCCACTTTTACAATACGCTTTCGTATAATCCACTGGAAGAGGCCCAGGAGGGAAAACCCCAACACCACCGCCAGGGGAATCAGACCCAGCCAGTCCGTGATGGTGTAGAGGGTCATGTGTACCCCGGTCAGTCCGTGGAACCATCCGTTGATCCCGGCCAAACCCACCGGGGAGCCCTTGGGCCCGATGGCCTGCACATCCACCCGGGAGACGAGGACCGTCCACAGCAGGAACCCCGCTAGGCATCCACAGGCTGTGCATAAATTCTTTCGTTTCATTGGTGATCTCCTTTTGCTCTGTATTGGCTTTCGCCTGAATACAGGGTACAGAGATCAGAAGTTTTTCACAAGAAACGGGCCGTCACAGCCCCGACACGGTTCGTGTCAGGGCCATTTGATGAGCATCAGAGCCTTGATGACCAGGAAAACAAAGAGCAATGTGGCCCCGTAGGGCTGTAAACTGACGATAAACAGCAGGATCCCCGCCCCATGGAGCAGAAGGGAAAGCTTACCCTTGACCCCCGCCCACGCCGGGGAAGGTCTGCTTCGGAGGGCAAGGTTCACCAGCCCCACAAGGACCATGGCTGCCACAAACCCGAAATAGGCCGCCTTTAGATAGTCAGGTCCTTCCGTCAGAGACAAAAGGGAAACCGCCTCCACCCTGCCAGCAGACTCCTGCCCAAAGAGAGGCAGGAAGAAGAACAGGGCAATGCTGCAGTCCAGCAGTCCAAAGACCAGATCCCGGAACCGCTCTTCCTTTTGCCTGCTCTCCTCCTGGGCAATGGTCAGCACTTCTTCCCCCGACAGGAGCTCATCCACAGTCACAGAGAAGAACTTCGCGATGGCTTTCAGGGAGTCAATGTTGGGGTAACCTCGCCCCGACTCCCATTTGGACACGGCAGTCCGGGAGACAAAAAGGTACTCGGCCAGCTCCTCCTGGGTCAGGCCTTTCCCTTTCCGCAGGGCCTGTAATTTTTCATGGAATTCCAATTTACTCTTCGTCCTCATCCCCCCACTCGGGCTCATCCATCCAGACATACATCTCCGCGCCGTAATGCTCACTGGAGAAGCCGTTGTCAAAGAAAATGGAAAAGAAGGGGGTCATTTTGTCGTAAAAGTCGTTGTCCTCGGGCTTGGGCAGGTGGGTGAGCATGTGGATAAATTCATCGGTGACCTTACCCGCAACCACCTTGCCATTGGGCCAATTTACGTCCTTATACTCGCCGTACTGGAGGGCAACCTCCAACCACTCCTGATCCTGATCCCAGCAGTAGATCTCAAAAGACTCTGCCCCCTGGGCTTTCCGCTCCATGACCACACGCCAGGTAGGAAAACGATCCTCCGGAGCCAAACCGGCCAGGGAGATCACATTCAAATAATCACTCATACTCGTTGTCCTTTCTTATTCTTCAAAGCTGACCGGAGAATCCAGCAACTCAGTCATCCATTTCTTCGCCTCTTCGTAGGCCCCGTAGGGGACATAGACCCGGTGGTGCACAAATCTTCTCAACCCATAGGGCTGATCCAGCACCTCCATCGAAACAACAGGGATCCCATTGTCCCGGAGGACCTCATCCAACAGGGAGGCCCAAACATATTCCTGCTCGGTGAGGAGACAATAGTCATCTGGGCCGGGCAGTCGCACCCGGCAGCTGCCACAGAAACCACAGACAGTACCTTCACTGAGGGTCTTACACTTGGGGCAATATACCATGTCATCCTCTCCTTTCTGTCCTTCATTATACAATAGGCCTTTCCATCCCGCAAGGTGAGAAAATACGCCGGATTCCCTGGCGCAGATAGGCCATCTGCCATTGCATTTACAGGTTTGTTGTGCTATATTAAATTGTAGAGCAGTGTGGGGCATTATTTTCTTTTTAGAAATGATGCCGCTGCAACAGTTCATTTACCTTCCATCTGCTATGATGGGACCATGAACACAATCAAAGTATCCCTGCGATACTATCATTTATCATATATTTTTACAGGAGGGTTTCCCATGTCTGAATACACTTCCCCTCGCATCTCCGTCCACGGTGACGGCATCAGCACCTTTGAAGGTTATACCGACAAGACCCTGAGCTATTACTCCGAGCGCACCGCCAAGACCTCCGGCTTCGAGACCGCAGAGGGTACCTGGTGGATGAAGGCCACCAAGATGATGGGCGGTTCCTTCGTGGGCAACGGCGCTGCTCTCAGCTCCTATGTCAGCATGACCGCACAGTATCCCGCCTTCCTCCCCGGCCGCATCCGTAAGCTGGCCGCCGGCGACGTGACCCCCGAGATCATCATGGTCTACACCGGCATCAACGATGTCATCGACAACATCGAGGTGGAGCCCTTCCGCCGTGACTATTCCAAGATGATCGAGAACCTGAAGAAATTCTTCCCCGAGGCTGAGATCTGGTGCGGCACTCTGGTAAAGGCCAAAAACGCAGCGCTCTACGAGATGATCAAGGAGGATGCTCTGGATAACATCGAGGTCTACAACGAGATCATCCGTGACTGCGTCAAGGAAGCTGGTGTCAAGCTGGCCGACCTGGCGGCACAGGGCGTGACCTACGAATCCTTCAACCGTCTGCACCCCGACGAAGTAGGCATGACCACCTTCGCAGAAGCCTGGGTCAAGAATCTGAAGGGCGAAATCTAATCAATATATAAAAAAGTGAGGACTGCAACTGCAGTCCTCACTTTTTTGCAAATAGAATCTTTGAGAAGAAAAAAGAGACAGTCTTTCGACTGTCTCTTTTGTGTTGGCGTTACCTATTTTCCCGGCCCGTCTCCAGGCAAGTATCTTCGGCGTAAACGAGCTTAACTTCCGTGTTCGGAATGGGAACGGGTGGACCCTCGTTACAATCA
>JAFYPT010000063.1 GCA_017547425.1 Ruminiclostridium sp. | reverse complement strand
TGTGCATCTTCGTGCCCTTCTACCTGATTTACTGGGTCTACCAGAGCGCACGGCGGACCGACATCCAGGCGGCAGACAAGGGGATCCCCAGCGACCTGAGTGTCCTCTGCCTGGTGATGGCCTTCTTTGTCTCCCTCCTGCCCCCCATCCTCATGCAGGACAAGTTCAATCGGTTCTCCGAACCCGCCCAGACCGTTCAGGTGGCCGTGCGGGACCTGGATCCCCAGGAACTCACCTCCCGCCTGCGGACCTACAAGCAGCTTCAGGAGGATGGTCTCATCTCCCCCGAAGACTATGAGGCGAAGAAGAACCAACTTCTAAACCTATAACCCTTGCATTTTCAAGGCGTGCCACAGCGGCACGCCTTTTCTTTTCCCCTGTTCTCTCCTGATTTGCAAGGTTTCTCCCGCTTTACAGCGCAAAATTCTGCCATGTCATGTCACTTTCTCTATCATTTCTGACACAAAACGTAAGAATTGAATCATCCCCTGCAAAAAACCGTTTCTTTTCTTTTTTTGAAAAATAATTTATTTCCCATCATACATTCTTATATCCTCATAATCCAGAAAAAATCGTCTGTTTTTTACCACATTCACTAAGCTTTCCACCTAAAAATATTCGTTTTTTACTTTTTTCACAACCGTTGACAAAATGAACATTTAGGAGTATTATAAACTTGCATTTGTTACAGCACAATGACGGCGCAGGACACACATGATTGCAAGAATGCCTCTTCCCCGGCTTCATTCCCCACCTGGAATGCAAGTTTTTAACAGAGGATTGCACTTTCTCTATGGCCGACAGGTTCATCCCTCTGTCGGTCATCTGCACACTATTCCGTCCTGTTCCCCCTACCCTTAAGAATGGGCCGGCAGAGAACTCCCTGCCGCCGGATGCTGCATAAGCAATTTTATATGTAAAGGAGAGAGCCTTATGAGTCTGAGTCTGGAAAACCTGACCTGTAATTGTGATCATGGTAGCACTGACGCAGAGAAGTATGCAATGATCGCTCAGGTAATCGATGCATACAAGGACAAGGAAGGTAGCCTGATCCAGGTTCTGCACGCAGCCCAGGAGATCTACGGTTACCTTCCTCTGGAACTGCAGAAGTTCATCGCCCTGCGCATGAACAAGCCCCTGTCCGAGGTCAATGGCGTTGTTAGCTTCTATTCCTTCTTCTCCACCAAGGAGCGCGGCAAGCACACCATCCATGTCTGCATGGGTACTGCCTGCTACGTCCGTGGCGCACAGAAGCTGGTGGAAGCCCTGGAGGAAAAGCTGGGCGTTTCCGTCGGCGAGGTTACCCCCGACAAGAAGTTCACCCTGGACGTGGCCCGCTGCATCGGCGCCTGTGGTCTGGCTCCCGCTGTCATGGTGGATAACGACGTCCACAGACAGGTCCAGCCCCACGGTCTGGATGCCATGCTGAAGCAGTATTAACGGGAGGTGTCAATCGTGGCAAAAATCAACGATAAGTACGATCTTTCGAAGATCAAATATAATTATCGGTCTGAAATGGGCCGATATGAGCACCATATCTACTTCTGCGCCGGCGCCGGTTGTATCTCCTGCGGCTGTGCAGACGTGGCAAAGACCATTCAGGAATGCCTGGGTGAATACAACCTGAACAGCAAAGTCAAGATGATCGAGACCGGCTGTATCGGTCTGTGCTCTCTGGGTCCTGTCATGCTGGTCATGCCTGAGCGCACCTTCTATGTGGGCCTGTCCCCCAAGAACGTGGGCAAGGTCATCAAGTCCCACTTCGTGGATGGCAAGATCGCTGAGAACTACTGCTATCAGGATCTGAAGACCAAGGAATACATCCCCTGCATCGACGATATCCCCTTCTACAAGGACCAGGTCCGCATCGCCCTGCAGGGCTGCGGCACCACCGAGTTTGACAAGATCGAAGCTTACATCGCCACCGGCGGTTATGCTACCCTGCACAAGGCCATCACCGAGATGACCCCCCAGCAGGTCATCGACGAGGTCAAGGAATCCGTCCTGCGCGGCCGTGGCGGCGGTGGCTTCCCCACCGGTGTCAAGTGGCAGGCAGGTCACGACGCAGTGGCTGACCAGAAGTACATCGTCTGCAACGCTGACGAAGGCGACCCCGGCGCATTCATGGACCGCTCCATCATCGAGGGTACCCCCCATAAGCTGATCGAGGGTATCATCCTGGGCGGCTATGCCATCGGCGCAACCAAGGGCTACGTGTACATCCGTGCCGAGTATCCCATCGCTGTCAACCGTCTGAGCAAGGCCATCGACCAGGCCCGCGCTATGGGTCTGCTGGATGAGCCCCTGTTCGGTTCCGACTTCCAGTTCAGCCTGGAGATCCGCATCGGCGCAGGCGCATTCGTCTGCGGCGAGGAGACCTCTCTGATGGAATCCATCGAAGGCCACCGTGGTGAGCCTCGCCAGAAGCCCCCCCTGCCCTTCCAGGCCGGTCTGTTTGGCAAGCCCACCATCATCAACAACGTGGAAACCTTCGCAAACATCCCCTACATCATCAAGCACGGCGCAGGCGGCTACACCCGCTTTGGCCGTGTGGGCGCACATGGCACCAAGGTCTTCGCACTGGCTGGCGACATCGTCAACGCCGGTATCATCGAAGTTCCCATCGGTATGCCCATGCGCAACATCATCGAGAACATCGGCGGCGGCCTGATCGGCGGCAAGGAGTTCAAGGCAGCTCAGGTTGGCGGCCCCTCCGGCGGCTGTATCACCGCAGCTGACATCGACGTCCCCATGGACTACAGCGAGCTGATCGCCAAGGGCGCTATGATGGGCTCCGGCGGCCTGATCGCCATGTCCACCGACACCTGTATGGTCGACACCGCCCGCTTCTTCATGGACTTCGTGCAGGACGAGTCCTGCGGTAAGTGCGTGGCCTGCCGTATCGGCACCAAGCGCATGCTGGAGATCCTCCAGAGAATCACCAAGGGCGAAGGCAAGAAGGACGACATCGACCGTCTGCTGGAGCTGGGCGCTGTTGTCAAGGACACCGCTATGTGCGGCCTGGGCCAGACTGCTCCCAACCCCATCCTGTCCACCATCCGTTACTTCCGTGACGAATACGAAGCTCACATCCTGGATCACCGCTGCCCCGCCGGCCGCTGCCAGGCTCTGACTGTCTTCGAGATCGATCCCCAGGCATGTATCGGCTGTACCCGCTGTAAGAAGCACTGCCCCACCCTGGCAATCACTGGCGAGCTGAAGCACGCTCACGACATCGATCCCCTGCTTTGCATCGGTTGCGGCGCTTGCTATGGCAGCTGCCCCGTGGATGCAATCCATCCCACCAAGAGGGAGGAAAACTAAGCTATGAGTATGATCAATTTAACCATCAATGGCATTCCCTGCCAGACCCCTAAGGGTACCACCATTCTCCAGGCCGCCCGCGGCAACGGTATCCACGTCCCCAGCCTCTGCCACCTGAAGGACGTCCACAAGTACGGCACCTGCCGTATCTGCGTGGTCGAGCAGGTGGGCGCAAAGAACCTGCAGGCTTCCTGCATGGTGGAAGCCCAGGAAGGCATGGAGATCTACACCCACTCCGAGCGTGTCCGTAAGGCTCGTAAGACCCTGTATCAGCTGATGATCTCCGACCACAACAAGAACTGCCTCTCCTGCCTGCGTAACCAGGACTGCGAGCTGCAGGCTCTGGGTCGTGAGCTGGCTGTTCAGGACGATCCCTACGCTGGCGATGAACCCTACCACGGTCTGGTTGACGTGTCCGAGTCCATCACCCGTGACACCACCAAGTGCATCCTGTGCCGTCGCTGCGTCACCGTCTGTAACGAGATCCAGACCGTTTCCGTTCTGAACGCTCAGAACCGCGGCTTTGACACCAAGATCGCTCCCGTCACCGGCATGAAGCTGGGCGACACCAACTGCTCCTTCTGCGGCCAGTGCGTGGCCGTCTGCCCCACCGGCGCTCTGTCCTCCACCGTTCACGAGGACCGTGTCTGGAAGGCACTGGAGTCCCACAAGCACGTCATCGTCCAGACCGCTCCCGCTGTCCGTGTGGCCATCGGCGAGTGCTTCGGCCTGGAGCCCGGCACCATCCAGACCGGCCGCATGGTTGCCGCTCTGAGACAGATGGGCTTCTACCGCGTCTTCGACACCAACTGGGCCGCTGACCTGACCATCATGGAAGAGGGCACCGAGTTCCTGCAGCGTTTCGCATCCGTCCTGGACGGCGGCGAGGCTACCCTGCCCATGATCACCTCCTGCTCCCCCGGCTGGGTCAAGTTCTGCGAGAACCACTTCCCCGAGCAGCTGGATCACCTGTCCACCTGTAAGTCTCCCCACACCATGATGGGTGCGGTTATCAAGCATTACTATGCAAAGAAGCTGGGCCTGAAGCCCGAAGACATGTTCGTGGTCTCCGTCATGCCCTGTACTGCAAAGAAGACCGAGATCGCCCGTGCTGAGATGATGAACGACGGTCTGCCCAACGTGGACGCTGTTCTGACCACCCGCGAGCTGGGCGACATGATCCGCGCCCACGGCATCAACTTCCTGAACCTGCCCGAGGAAGAGTTCGACAATCCTCTGGGCCAGTCCACCGGCGCAGCCGACATCTTCGGCACCACCGGCGGCGTTATGGAAGCTGCTCTGCGTACCGTCTATGAGATCATCACCGGCCGTGAGCTGCCCTTCCCCAACCTCCACGTTTCCCCCATCGTGGGCCTGGAGGAGATCAAGGAAGCCACCATCAAGCTGGAGAACGTCAAGCCCGAGTGGTCCAACGCCGAAGGCTTCGAGGTCAAGATCGCTGTCACCAGCGGTCTGCGTGGCGCCCGCAAGCTGATGGAGCAGGTGGAGGCTGGTACCTCTCCCTACCACTTCATCGAGGTCATGGGTTGCCCCGGCGGCTGCATCACCGGCGGCGGCCAGCCCCGTACCTTCCACATCAACGAGACCCGCAAGGCTCGTATGGAAGCCATCTATCGTGAAGACGAAGGCAAGCCCCTGCGTAAGTCCCACGAGAACCCCGACATCAAGGCCTTCTACGAAGACTGCGCCGGCGAACCCGGCGGCCACTGGTCTCACGAGTATCTGCATACTCACTACACCAAGCGTGGTCTGTTCAATGAAATGACTGACGAACACTTCGTGGTGGAAAAGGACTAATTCCCAAACCGAACAAAAAGGAGCGAGCCATCGGCTCGCTCCTTTTTTCGCTCAGTCATTATCTTTGTCATACTCCAGGATGTCCCCGGTGTCGGCGTGGATGGTATAGTCATACTCCCATCCGTTCTGGTAGAAGCTTACCTCATACTCCGGCACGCCGTCGTCCAGGTCAAAACTACTGTGGAGACCGGTCACCTGGTCCGCCGTGAACCCGGCATGGGCCAGGGCAATGTCCTGGGCCTCTTTCTCGCTCAGCCCAGCAGGATTCTGGGTCACATCAGGAGAGACGGGAGGCTCCACAGCGTTTTCGATCGATTCCTCCACCTGGTCTAACTTCTGGTCCACTTGGTCTTCCACCCGGTCTGCTCCACAGGCCCCCAGAAGGGCAATGAGCAGCACCAGAAGTACCAACGATATGAGCTGGGACAGGACTCGAATCTTCATAATACCATCTCCTCCCTATGTTTATCCAGAGTATAGCATATGCAGATGATCCCGTCAATATAATCAGACAAATTTAATCTGGTTTTACTTATATTCCCGCAACTGGACGGACACCCCATCGGGGTCGTACACATAGAAGTACTTGGCGGTGGGCTCGGGCTGGCGGATGTCGGAGGGACCGAACCCGCCTTCCACCGCACGGGCATGGGCGGACTCCAGGTCGTCGGTGGAGAAGCACAGGAAGAATCCCTTGCCCTCGAACTTATCTCCCACGGGCAGGGCGATGAGCTCGATCTGGGTCTCGCCCTCGGCGTTCTGAAGGTAGGCCACGTTGCTGTCGGCATCGGGCTGGAAAGCCTTGGCCACGGACAGGCCCAGGAGGGTCTGGTAGAAGTGCATGGACTTTTCAAAGTCCCGGACACGGAGGGAAATGTGATGGAATTTCATGGTTCGACCTCTTTCTGTCAGGTTTTGTGGTTCCATTATAGGATATCCCGCATCCCCGGTCAAGAGGAGGTCTGCACCCTTGCTGTCCCTGGAAACATGTGCTATAGTAGGAAAAGATGTTAAGGGAAAGGAGGTCCTCCCCATGCCCCTGTCCATGAAGAAACGGGCCTACTGCTTTGACAACTTAAAATGCATCCTCATCTTCCTGGCGGTGCTGGGCCATCTGCTCACCCTGTCCCCGGAGTGGGGCGGCTGGAACGAGGCCATCTACCGTCTCATTTACTCCTTCCACATGCCGGTCTTCCTCTTCATCACCGGCTGGTTTGCCGTGTACAAGCGCAGGACCATCATCTTCCACCTGGCTTACCTGTACTTCCTCTTTCAGACCATCCACCGGGTCTTTTTCCACGGTCTCCTGCCGGGGGAACCCATCGTCCTGAACTACACCACCCCGTCCTGGTCCCTGTGGTACCTGGTGGTCTGCCTGCTGTACTACCTGCTCATCCCCCTCTTCAACGTCCACGGCAAACGCCGGCGGAGCTGTGTGCTGATCCTCTTTTTCTTCCTGTCGGTGGCCTACGGCCTGGACCCGGATATTGACAAGTACCTGTCCCTGGGACGGTTCTTCTCCTTCCTGCCCTTCTTCGCCCTGGGGTACTACGCCCGGGACTGGGAGAAGGAGATCCGCACCTTCCGGAACCGCCCGGTCCAACTTCTCCTGACCTTGGGTGTCCTGGCGGCTGCGGTCTATCTCCTCTTCTTCTGTCAGCTCCCCAAGGCGGCTTTTTACGGCTCCCACCCCTTCGAGAAGCTGGGCATAGACATGGTTACCAAGTTCCTCATCCAAGTGTTGGCCCTCCTGTGGCTCTTCTTCTTCCTTCTGGTGCTGGCCCCTCTGCTGGACCGGAAGATTCCCATTGTAAGCACCGTGGGTAAGAACACCCTAGCAGTCTACCTCCTCCACGCCTTCCCGGTAAAGCTCCTGTCCCATTATGAACTCACCGCCAACTTCACCCCTCTGCATACCCTGTTGGTGACGGTGGTCATCCTGCTGGTCTTCGGCAACGACCCCATGGCCCGGTTCTTCAACAAGTTCTTCACCGGCCGCTGGCTGGAACAGCTGTGGAACAAGATGGAACCCAAGGCAAATCGGAAGAATCATTACGACTAAAAAAGCTGGTACGTCATACGACGTACCAGCTTTTTCATTCATCTTAAATTACTTGCCGAAGTAGCGGTTCAGCAGGCCAGCCAGTGCCTTGCCGTGGCGTGCCTCGTCCTTGCCCATCTCCATGACGGTGTCGCGGATGTCGGGGTAACCAGCAGCCTCAGCAGCCTTTGCCAACTCGACCTTGCCCATGGTTGCGCCGTTCTCGGCTTCCACGCGCATAGCCAGGTTCTTGGCGGTGGAATCGGTCAGGACCTCGCCCAGCATCTCAGCAAACTTAGCTGCGTGCTCAGCCTCTTCCCAAGCTGCCTTCTCCCAGTACAGACCGATCTCGGGATAGCCCTCACGGTGTGCCACACGGGACATAGCCAGGTACATGCCGACCTCGGTGCACTCGCCCATGAAGTTGGCGCGCAGGTCTTCCTTGATGGCCTCGGGAGCATCCTTAGCGATGCCAACGATGTGCTCAGCAGCCCAGCTCAGCTCTGCGCCCTGCTCGGTGAACTTGGAAGCGGGAGCCTTGCACTGGGGGCACTTTTCGGGAGCTGCGTCGCCCTCGTGAACATAACCGCAAATGCCGCAAACAAACTTTGCCATAATATATTCCTCCATAAATCTGCTCCCCTGAGGAGCGAATGATGTACTTGTGTTCGCACCGTTTCGGTGCGTCTTTACGAATGTTATTCTACACGATTTTTGTCCAATTGTAAAGAACTCTTCTTCACAATAATAGTGGTGTATTTTCGTCTAGTTTTTCTGCTCGTTTTGTGTCCAAGTCACAGATTCCGCATCTCCTCCAGGAGGCTCTCCCGGTCGTACAGGGCAGAGAGGACCGGGAGCATGGCGTTGGGGGAGAGATGCTCGGGGAGGTCCAGCTTTTTCAGCAGCAGCTGCCGCTTCTCCTTGCTCCCCTCTCCTCCGGAGAGACCGACGGCAAAGAGGTCGGCTTTGGTGAGGGGCGGGCCGCTCTGGGCCAGGGTCTCCCCTTCCAGAATGGTGGCTCCCGCCTGCCGGAGGGCCCGTTCCAGTACTTCCGGGCGCATGCCCTCCACCCCCAGCTTCCCTTCCTTGCCCCCCTTCTTCTTCCGCTTTTCCTTGCCGAAAAGGTCGGGCACGTAGGCGTGTTTCACCTGTTTTTGGGGCAGAGCCCCCTTCAGGTGGTTGCGGATGACGAATCCCGCGCCATCGCTGTCGGTGAGGACGATGAGCCCCCGTTTCTGGGCGATCTTTCGCAGGAGGGCCAGCTGTTCCTTATCCTTGAAAATACCAAAACCGTTGGTCTCCAGAATGACCGTGTCCACCAGTTGGGACAGGGTGTTCTTGTCGTAACGGCCTTCCACCACGATAGCTTCCTTGATTTTAATCATACCTTCCCTCCTGCCGCCAGCTCCAGCATCAGGTTCAGGAGGAGGTCCTTGCCGTCGGCACCGGCCACCGACTTCATGGCCAGGTCGGTTTCGGCGCACCGGGCCATGGCGTGCTTGCACCAGGCCAGGTCGTGGTGACGGGCGGCCTCCAGGAGCTTGTCTGCCGGGTAGGTGGACCGCATCCCCCACAGATCCATGAGCCAGCGGCTCCCCTTGCCGGTTTCCAGAGCGATCCGGGCAGAGTAGAGCTGTCGGATGTGCTTACCCAGGACAGCCAAAATCATGATGGGGGCCTGCTGGAGGCGGAGGAGGTCGTTCAGGACGGAGAAGGCCTTGTCGAACTGCTTCCGGGTCAGGGCCTCGGTCATCTGGAAGACCACCGCATCGATGATGGGGATGGCCACGGCGTCGATGTCCTCCCGAGTGACCCGGCGGTTCTTGGCATAGGCCCCGATTTTCCCAATCTCGGAGATGAGGCCGTTCATCAGGTCCCCGCAGAGGAAGATGAGGTACTGGGCATCGGCGGTGTCGATGTCGTGGCCCAGGGCCTTGAACCGGCGGTGAATCCAATCCACCAGGTCGTTCTGGGCCTGACGGGCAAACTGGACCACCTGGCCGTGGGTTTTGATGGCTCCCGCCAGCTTCTTCATGCGGGCGTCGCTCTTGTAGGGCACCGTGTCGTAGAGAAACACGATGCAGACGTACTCAGGCAGATCCTCAAAGAGCTGGGTCAGAAGGGTCCGCTCCCCCTCCGGCGCCTTAAATATGTCGTAGTCGCTGACCACCAGCAGGGTCCGGGTGCTCATCATGGGCAGGGCATCCACGGTCTCGGCCAGTTTCTGGACAGTGAGCCCCTTGCCGGAGAGCTGGCGATAATTAAAACTCTCCATACCAGCGGGGATGAGTTTTTCCCGCATCTGTTCCAGGTAGAAGTCCCGGAGGTAGGCCTCCTCCCCGTGGAAGATGTACAGGGAGCCGACGGTCCCGGCCTTCAGGTCTTTTTTCAGTTGTTGGTATCCTTCGTCTGGCTTCTTTCGGGTTTCCTTGGCCATTATGATACCTCCTTGGCATAGACCGTCACCGTGCCGTGGCGGTCGGTGCGGTAAGTTTCAGTGTGGGAAGCGGCCAGCCGATCCAGGGTCTCCTGGGCCGGGTGGCCGTAGGTGTTGTAACCCACAGAGATGACCGCCATCTCCGGGGTGATGGTATCCAGCAGAGCCTGTCCGGTTGACGACGCCGAGCCGTGGTGGCCCGCCACCAACAGCTCACAGTCGGGCAGAACGCCCCGGGCGGCCAGCCGTCGCTCCTCCTCTTCAGGCATGTCCCCGGTGATGAGGGCATCCCAGTCTCCGTAAGTACAGACCATGGACAGGCAGCGTTCGTTGGCCGCCTCGCTTCCCGGCAGGGGTGGGTGGAAGGTCAGTTCTGCCTGACCCAACTGCGCCGTGCTGGTTTCGTTTACATAATAAACAGGAATTTTTAGGGATTTTGCAAGACGTTCAATCTCCTGACGAAGAGGACTGTCCTCCTCCACATCGGGAAGGACCATGGCCTTGACCTCCACCCGGTGAAGGAGTTCGGGGACCCCTCCCGCGTGGTCGTCATGGTAGTGGGTGAGAATCAGCAGGTCCAGGCTGTCCTTCCCCAGATTTTGCAGATGAGTAGCGGCAGTGTCTCCCGGGTCGGTGGTGCCGCCGCAGTCTACCAGGGCGGTGGTCCCTTTGGAATTGAGCAGAATGCTCTGACCCTGGCCCACATCCAGGATGGTCACGGTGAGGCCGGTCCGCTGGGCGGTCTGAGCAGTGAGGAGGGCCGACAGGCAGAGGGTGACCACGCAGGCGCACACCGGAACCACCAGCCGTTTCCGCCCGGGCAGGACCATGCCCAGGAGGATGAGCCCATAGACAAAGGCCGCCCACAGACCAAAGTACCCTGCGCCGGTGGCAAGGGCCGCCCAGGTCCATCGGCTTGCCTGTTCAGAATACCAAAAGAAGAGGTCCAGGGGAAGGCCCACCAGCCAGGCAACAGCCTGACCCAGAGGGAGCCACAGTCCGCCCAGCACCAGGGAAACCAGACCTCCGGCAAAGACCAAAGAGACAGTCCACCCCACCAGCAAGTTGGAAAGGGGGGCAATCAAGGAGAATCTCCCGAAGTACAGGGCAGACAGAGGCACAGTGAACACCATGGCGCCCAGACTCACAGCAAAAATCGACAGGACGGGCATGGCCCACCGGCGGTGCTTCTTGGGGATCCCCTTCCGCCACTTCTCCAGCCAGGGATGGCCCAGGAGGAAGATGCCTGCCGTGGCTAGGAAGGAGAACTGGAGGCCCGCATTGGCAATGGCGTAGGGGTTGGCCCCCAACAGGACCAAAAGACCCAGGCTCAAGGCCGTCATGGGGTGGGTGTCCCGTCCCAGATGCCAGGCAACCAGGACCAATCCGCCCAAAATCACCGCCCGGACGGTACCAGGGGCATTCCCCGTCACCAGGGAGAAGGCCACCAAAGCCAGAAGGAGGACCACCAGGGAACTCTCCCTCTCCCGTTTAAAAAATACAGAGAGAAATCCAAGCAGATATGACACGTGGAGACCAGAAATGACCACCACATGACCCAGACCCACCCGGTTGAAGGTGTTCTTCTCCAGGTCGGTCAGCCCGGACTTGTCCCCAGTGAGGACGGCCTTCATAAAGCCCGTTTGGTCAGCCGGGTACAGCTGGTCGATGAGATCCCGGAGACTTCCTGCCAGAAGGGCCGGAGCATACCGGAGGGAGAATCCCTCCAGCGGGGTGACGTTGACCTCCCCGTAGGTCTGGATCTGAATCTGGATGCCCCGGGAAGTGTAGTACAGGCTCTCCTCCCCACGGACCCGGTCGGCAGACTGGCAGTAGGCCACGCAGGAGAGGGCATCCCCCGGCTCCAATCCAGCCATGTCCCCTTCGCAGTAGAGGAGGGCGGAGACCTTTCGGCCATCCCCCTCCCCGGCCTTCACCGGGACCCGAAGGCCGTAGTCGGTGGCTTCCGGCCAGTCGGTGACCACAGCTTCCAGGCGGACCGTTCGGTTCTTCAAGTCCTCTGCCGGGGCCTGGAAGAGAACGCCATAGGCGGTGAGCCAGAGAAGGGCCAGTCCGGCTCCCAGCAG
>JAFYPT010000062.1 GCA_017547425.1 Ruminiclostridium sp. | reverse complement strand
GCTGACCACCCTGTTCAACATGTTCCGTGAGAAGTACGAAGGCATGTACGACTTTGCAGACGAATAAGCAAACCAATGGAAACAGCCCTGACCGGTTGGTCAGGGCTGTTTTTTTGCGGGGACCCCTCATCCGCCCACTTCGTGGGCACCTTCCCCCTGGGGGGAAGGCTATGGACAAAGGCTTCTCCCTGGGGAGAAGCTGTCACCGCAGGTGACTGATGAGGGGCTGATTTCAACGTTGTTTTCACCCCCAAACGCAAAAAACCGCCCCGTGGTCATCCACGGGGCGGTTCGTTTGTCTTTGGGACAAGTAATTCTTAGTACTTGTAGAAGCCCTCGCCGGTCTTCTGGCCCAGCAGGCCTGCACGGACCATCTTCTTCATGGTCAGAGCGGGACGATACTTGGAGTCGCCGGTCTCGGTGAAGATGGTCTCCATGATAGCCAGGCAGATGTCCAGACCAACCAGGTCAGCCAGAGCCAGGGGGCCCATCTTGTGGTTAGCACCGTACATCATAGCGGTGTCGATGTCTTCCTTGGAAGCGATGCCGTTCTCCAGAACGATGATAGCCTCGTTGATCATGGGGAACAGGATACGGTTGACAACGAAGCCGGGAGCTTCGCCGACCTCGACGGGGCTCTTGCCGATCTCTGCAGCGCAGTCATAGACAGCCTGGAAGGTCTCGTCGTTGGTACGAGCGCCGCGGATGACCTCGACCAGCTTCATAGCGGGAGCGGGGTTGAAGAAGTGCATGCCCAGGACCTTCTCAGGACGCTTGGTAGCAGCAGCGATAGCGGTGATGGAGATGGAGGAGGTGTTGGAAGCCAGGATGGTCTCGGGCTTGCACAGCTCGTCCAGTTCCTTGAAGATGGACTTCTTGACGTCCAGAACTTCGATAGCAGCCTCAACGACCAGGTCGCAGTCAGCAGCGTCAGCCAGCTCCAGGGAGAAAGAAACGCGGCCCAGAACAGCAGCCTTCTCTTCCTCGGTCATCTTGCCTCTGGCAACCTTCTTCTCCATGTTCTTGGTGATGGTTGCCTCACCGCGCTGGATGAAAGCTTCAGCGATATCGCGGACGATAACGGTCTTGCCTGCCTCTGCGAAAACCTGAGCGATGCCCATGCCCATGGTGCCAGCGCCCAGGACCATGATCTTATTGATAGCCATGATAGTGTTCCTCCTAAGAAGTTATGTAAAAAATATTTTTAAACAGAGTGGAAGCAGGGGCGATCCGAAAATCGCCCCTGCAGGAAATACAAGGGTTAAGTTAAGAGATTAGTGGTTCTTGAACTTCTCCAGCTTACGCTTCTCCATGAAGGCCTTCATAGCGTCCTTCTGGTCCTCGGTAGCGAAGCAGGTTGCGAATGCCAGAGCCTCGTAGGTAGCTGCGGTGGAGATGTCGCAGTCGATGCCGCGGCGGATAGCCATCTTGGAAGTGCGGATAGCGACCTGTGCCTTGGAAGCGATCTTGTTAGCCATCTCCATAGCGAAAGCCATCAGCTCCTCAGCGGGAACGACGTGCTGGACCAGGCCGATTTCCAGAGCGCGCTTAGCGTCGATGGTGTCAGCGGTGTAGATCAGCTCCATAGCAGCGCCGGTGCCGATGATACGAGCCATACGCTGGGTGCCGCCGAAGCCGGGGATGATGCCCAGGCCAACTTCGGGCTGGCCGAACTTTGCCTTCTCGGAAGCGACGCGGATGTCAGCAGCCAGAGCCAGCTCGCAGCCGCCGCCCAGAGCGAAGCCGTTGACAGCAGCGATGGTGGGCTTGGAGAACAGGTCCACGCGCATCATCAGGTTGTTGCCCAGCTCGGAGAATGCCAGACCCTCTTCGACGTTCATGGTAGCCATCTCGCCGATGTCAGCGCCAGCGACGAAGGAACGGCCTGCGCCGGTGATGATGACGACATAGATGTCATCGTCCTTCTCCACGATGTCCAGAGCGGTGGTCAGGTCTGCGAAAACCTGAGAGCTCAGAGCGTTCAGAGCCTCGGGGCGGTTCATGGTGACGATACCGATGTTACCCTGCTTGGTTACTTCAACAAATGCCATTGTTGTTACCTCCTAATATAAATCGGGGATACGATCTTAAAAACGGGTTATACAGGTGCTTTTCACCTATATACAACTTTCATGGTTAGTATACTGTTTTTTTCCTTGGGTGACAAGAAAATTTCGCTCTATGATTTCGCTAAAAAATACGAATGATATACGCCATTTCTGGTTATTTATCACCCAACTGTATGAAGGATTCGTGTCAAACCCTCTGCCAGTGGCAAATAAGCCAGGGGAAGGAAGATGGCGGGGAGCATATTGCCCACTCGAAGGCGAATTTTGGGCAAATCCAGCATATTCAGGCCGATGCCCAGGATAATACAGCCGCCCACAGCGCTCATTTCGGTGATGACGGCTTGCTGGAGGTAGGGAGCCACCATCCCGGCCAGGAGGGTGAGACCGCCCTGATAGAGAAGAATGGGGATGGCCGAGAAGGCCACGCCGATGCCCAGGGCGGTGGTCATGCTCACGGCGGTGACGCCGTCGATGACCGACTTGGAGATGAGAACGGCGTAGTCCCCGTGGATGCCGGCGTTGATGGAGCCCACGATGGCCATGGCCCCCACGCAGAAGAGGACCGAGGCGGAGACGAAGCCCTCGGTGAAGGTGCTGCTGCCGTCAGAGTTCTTTTCAAAACGCTTCCGGAGGGATTCTCCCACGGAGTCCAGGCGTTTTTCGATGTCGATGGCTTCGCCCAGGATGGTGCCGATGACCAGGCAGACCACCACGCAGAGGGTGTTGTTGGTGGCGATAGCAGAGGTCATGCCGATGCCCACCACGCAAAGACCCAGGGCCTGGGTGAGGACGACGAGAAACCGCTGGGGGAGTTTTCCCTTGAGCAGCAGACCGCAGGCGCTGCCCAGGATAATGAGAAGACAGTTGATGATGGTGGCGATCATGGGGGGTCCTTTCCAGTGCCCCTCATCCGCCCTCTTCGAGGGCACCTTCTCCCCAGGGGGAAGCTGGCATGGCGAAGCCATGACTGATGAGGGGGCGTTGACGAAGTACTTGATTATGCTCCAATATACCTGTCTCATCCCCCTTTGTCAACGGCATGAATGGCGTTCCATCCGCATACCTTTTCCCGAAAGGGGGTGAGCCTGTGGGTTCTGTGGCCATTCTGACGGTGACGGGCATTCTGTCCCAATTGATTGGCTTCGGGTATCGGGTCCTGCTCACCCGGCTGGCCGGGGCAGAGATTTTGGGGTTGTACCAGCTTCTTCTGCCAGTCTATGCCGTTCTGTTGTCTTTGACCTCCGTGGGGCTCACCCAGGCGGTCTCCAACCTCTCGGCCCGATACGAAGTGCTGGGGAACCGCCGGGCCATCCACCAGCTTCGGGGGCAGGGGGTGAAGATCTTCTTCCTCCTGGCCCTCCTGCCCTGCGGTCTGCTGCTGGCTTTTTCCGATGCCGCCTCGGTGTACATCCTGGCCGATGCCCGGACCCGGCTGGGTCTGATCCTCCTGGTTCCCTGCCTGCTGCTGACAGGGACCGAGAACCTGCACAAACATTACTTCTACGGCACGGGACGGGTCCTCCCTGCTGCCCTCACGGAACTCATCGAGCAGTTCCTCAAGGCGGGGTTCATCCTGGGTCTGCTGGTGATCCTCCAACCTTCCACCCCGGAGAAGGCCGTGGGGACCATCGTTCTGGGGATGATTCTGTGCGAGATCTTCTCGGCGGTCACCCAGGTGATCCTCTTCCGGGTGTATCTGGGTCCCCCGCAAAAACTGCCGGGGCATCCGGTGGAAAAACCCTTCCTCCGGCGGCAGATGGCCCATATCGCCCTGCCTCTGGGCTTTGCCGCCCTGTTGGGGAACCTGATCTCCTCCCTGAACGCCCTCCTGATCCCCCGGCTTCTCACTCTGGGGGGCATGGACCAGGGGGAAGCGGTGTCGGCCTATGGCATCACCTTCGGCATGACCCTCCCCATGCTTCTGCTCCCCACGGCCTTCCTCTCTGCCCTGGGGCTGGTCCTCACCCCCAAGCTGTCCCAGGCTTCGGCTCTGGGCCAGCAGGAGGTCATCCGCTCCCACATCAGCCGATCTGTGGGGACGGCCAACCGGATCCTCATCCCCGCCCTGTCCCTGCTGGCGGTGCTGGGGTCCGGCCTGGGGGTGACCTTATACAAGGAACCTGCTGTGGCTGATCACCTGCCCATCCTGGCTCTGGGGGTTCTCTTCTCCTGCTGGGAGACCCTCTTCGCCTTTGTCCTCAGCGGGATCAACCGCCAGGGAGCCTCGGCGGCCGTTGCCCTGGTGTGCGACTTGGTCCAGCTGGCCCTCACTTGCCTGACCGTGACCCGGTTTGGCATGGCGGGGTATGCCGTGAGCTTCACCATGGCGGCCCTCCTGGGGGCGATCCTCGCCTGGCGGGTAGTTTCCCGGGAGACCGGATTAAAACTCCCCCTGTTCGACTGGTTCGCTGCCCCCACCCTGGCGGCCTGTCTGGGGACGGCCTGTGGGGACCTTATCGAGACCGTCCTCCTCCGGGTGGGACTGTCCCCTCTGCCTGCCGCTCTGGGAGCCATGGGGTTTGGGTTGGTGCTCTATTGGGCGGGGCTGGTGGCCATGGGCGTTGGAAGACAAACGTGATGTATGGTTCTGTGCCCCTCATCCGCCCCGGCTTTGCCGGGCCACCTTCCCCCCAGGGGGAAGGCTATGGCCTGAGGCTTCTCCCTGGGGAGAAGCTGTCACCGCAGGTGACTGATGAGGGGTTTTCCTTGTACTATCCCCTTGCCACACCCTCCCTTTTCCGCTACAATAGTCCCAACGAAGGGAGGGGACCCCATGGAACGGGAAGACTATATGCGGGAAGCTCTGGTGCTGGCCAGGGAAGCCTATGAGGCCGGGGAGGTCCCCGTGGGCTGTGTCATCGTGAAGAACGGCCAGATCATCGGCCGGGGCCGAAACCGTCGGGAGGAGAAGCAGTCTGCCCTCTCCCACGCGGAACTGGAGGCCATCGAGGATGCCTGCCGCACCACCGGCGGCTGGCGGCTTCAGGGATGTCAGCTCTATGTGACCCTGGAACCCTGCCCCATGTGCGCCGGGGGCATCATCTCCGCCCGGGTCCCTGAGGTCTATTACGGGGCCAAGGACGAGGGCTTCGGGGCCGTGGGCTCCATCCTGAACCTCTTTGAGGAGAACTTCCGCCACCACCCCAAGGTCATCGGCCACATCCTGGAAGCCGAGTGCAAGGCCATTCTCCAGGACTTCTTTGTCCAGGTTCGGGAGAAAGAACCGACAAACTTAAAACTTTTGTAATATTTCTGGACTTTTTTCGTAACAAGTCTTTGGTATCATATCCTTGCAAGAGTCAAGAAAGCTTCTTTTCATTTTTTAACCTTCCTAAGAAACAGGTCTGGCGAGTGGTTTCCGCCGGGCCTGTTTTTTTATTTCGCCGCCAAGGCGGCGAAACTCTGCGAGGCCTCTCCTTTTGGTTGACAAGGGTTATTTCTTCATCATACAATTGAGAAATAACAAATTCCCTGAAGGGAGATATGGTATGAACAAGACACTTCAGGGTCATCTCATGGCCCTCATCGCCGTGCTCATCTGGGGTATGACCTTCATTGCCTCCAAGGTCTTGGTGGGCATTCTGGATTCCTACTGGTACATCGTCATCCGCTTTGGCTTGGCTTGGTTCTTTCTGTTCCTGCTCTCCCCCAAGCCTTTGAAACTGCTGGATAAAAAGACGGAGGGGACGGTAGTCCTCTGCGGCATCGCCGGCGTGACGGCCTACTACATCTTCCAGAACATTGCCCTCATCCACTCCACCGCCTCCAACACGGGAGTCATCACCGCCTCCTCCCCCCTCTTTACCGCCCTCATCCTCTGGGCCTTCGGGCGGCGGGTAAAGCTGCGGCCCCTCTTCTTCCTGGGGTTCGTCCTGTGCATGGGGGGCGTGGTCGCCATCTCCTTCAACGGGGGTGGTGACGGCCTGCATCTGCTGGGGGATACCTTTGCCCTGGCTGCCGCCATTGCCTGGGGCGTGTACTGCGTCATCATTCTGGGCACCGAAGGGGCCGGCCTTACCGAGGCCCAGATGACCCGGAAGGTCTTCTTCTGGGGTACCCTCCTCACCATCCCCTTTGCCCTGGTCCTGGGAGAGCCCGTCCCGGCGGAGACCTTCACCCAGGGCGGGTTGGTCTTCTGGGGGAACCTCCTCTATGCGGCCTTCGGCTCCTCGGCCATCTGCTACCTCTTCTGGGGTAAGTCCATTAACCTCATCGGCTCGGTGACCACCAGCGTGTACCTCTACCTGATCCCCGTGGTGTCGGTGATCGGTTCTGCCCTCATCCTCCACGAGTCGGTGAACTGGGTCACGGCCGCTGCCATCGCCGCCATTCTGATTGGCCTGGTCTTCTCTCAGAAGGGAAATGAGCCGGTATAAGAATCCCTTATTCATCCATTTCGTGCATAATTATTAAAATCACGGAAAAATCCCCCTGCCGTATCCTCCTTTTGGGCGAATTTACGGAGAACTGAAAGAGCCGAAAAAAATGCTTGCAAAATGCGGGAAAATCCAACGATTTTCCTTGACATTTCTACCCTCTCTCGGTAAACTTAGCCTGATTAAATTTACAACCCATTATTCTTTTATTTTAACAAAAGGAGACTACAAACGATGGATTTTCAGGCACTGTATAACAGCAAGCTGACCACCGCTGAAGAGGCTGTCAAGGTCGTCAAGTCCGGCGACTGGGTCGATTACACCTGGTGCACCAGCCACCCCGTGGCACTGGACAAGGCTCTGGCTGCACGCCAGAACGAGCTGGAAGACGTTAAGGTCCGCGGCGGCGTTACCATGTGGATGCCCGAGATCTGCAAGGCAGACGACGCAGGCGACCACTTTGCATGGCACTCCTGGCACTGCTCCGGCGTTGACCGCAAGATCATCGGCAAGGGCATGGGCTACTTCTCCCCCATGAGATACTCCGAGCTGCCCCGCTTCTATCGTGAGAACCTGGACCCCGTTGACGTTGTCATGCTGCAGGTTCCCCCCATGGACGAGCACGGCTACTTCTCCCTGTCTCTGGCTCCCTCTCACCTGGCTGACATGTGCGCTCGCGCAAAGTGCATCATCGTCGAGGTCAACGAGAACATGCCCTGGGTCTACGGCCTGACCGGCACCGAGCTGCACGTCAACGACGTCACCATGATCGTCGAAGGCGACAACCCCGACGTTGCTACCCTGGGCTCCACCGGCGCTCCCACCGAGGTTGACCTGGCTGTTGCTAAGCTGGTTGTTAACGAGATCCCCAACGGCGCCTGCCTGCAGCTGGGTATCGGCGGCATGCCCAACACCATCGGCTCCCTGATCGCACAGTCCGACCTGAAGGACCTGGGTGTTCACACCGAGATGTATGTCGACGGCTTCGTGGACATGGCTCTGGCTGGCCAGATCACCGGTAAGAACAAGGCAGTCGATCCCGGCCGTCAGGTCTTCGCATTCGCTGCTGGTTCCAAGAAGACCTACGACTACATGACCCGTAACCCCGACGTCATGGGCGCTCCCGTTGACTACACCAACGACGTCCGCGTCATCGCTCAGCTGGACAACTTCATGTCCATCAACAACTGCATCGACGTCGACCTGTTTGGCCAGGTCAACGCTGAGTCCGCAGGCATCAAGCACATCTCCGGCACCGGCGGTCAGCTGGACTTCGCAATGGGCGCTTACATGTCCAAGGGCGGTAAGTCCTTCATCTGCATGTCCTCCTCCATGACCGACAAGAACGGCAACCTGAAGAGCCGTGTCGTGCCCACCCTGACCCCCGGCTCCATCGCTACCGACCCCCGTACCTGCGTCCACTACCTGGTCACCGAGTACGGCATCGTCAACCTGAAGGGCGCCAACGTCTGGGAGCGTGCAGCTAAGATCATCTCCATCGCACACCCCGACCTGCGTGACGACCTGATCAAGGACGCAGAGAAGATGGGCATCTGGAGACGTTCCAACAAGCGCTAATTGTTTTTCGGTTACTGCTTGACCCAACTTTGACTTATGAAACTCCCCGGACTTTGGTCCGGGGAGTTTTTAGATTTTGAAAAGGCATTCGCCTTTTCAAAATGAGGGATCACAGGCCGCTGCGCGCATGGCCGAATGGCCCCACACTGGCGGCCTGAGCAGAATCTTTTCCGACGTGCACGCCACCGGAAAGGATGATTTGATTGGTTTCACTGCCTGCGGGCAGCGAAACTCTGCGAGGCTATAATCCTTCATAAAATAACGAAAAAATTTAAACATTTTCCCTCGACAGGGTTCGAGGAATTCCTGTCCCAGAAAATGGTAAACTATAGCCATCCAATGAGCTTGTCCCAAAAACTCTGGAAACCAAATTCATTGGCTTTGCATTCCTATTTCCGCGCCGATCCCTTTCTTTCTCTCCTATGGATGTTTCACGTGAAACATCCATATTTTTTTATGACAAGAGGGAAAAGTCTGTTGCAAAATGTTTATTATATAGGTATAATTGAAGTTAACCTATTTTGCGGAATTTGTAACGGGAAGAAGGGACGACCAATGGCCAAAACCATAGCCTTAGTGAATCAGAAGGGCGGCGTGGGCAAGACCACCAGCTGCGTGAGTCTGGGCTCCTGCCTCCAGTCGGCCGGCGCGCGGGTGCTGGTCTGCGATTTTGACCCTCAGGGCAACGCCACCTCGGGTTTCGGCGTGGACAAGGGAGCAGTGTTCCCCACCATCTACGACGTGCTCATCAGCGGCGCCCCCGTGGAGAAGGCCATCGTGAAGACCCCTTACGCCCATGTGCTGCCGGCTAACAAATCCCTGGCCGGTGCCTCCGTGGAGATGATCGGGATGCCCAACCGGGAGTTCCTGCTGAAGGAAGCCCTGGCCAAGGTGGCCGATGACTATGACTTCATCCTCATCGACTGCCCGCCCTCCCTGGAGCTGCTCACCCTGAACTGCCTGTGCGCCGCCGACTCGGTCCTGGTGCCCGTCCAGTGTGAGTACTACGCCCTGGAGGGTCTCAGTGACCTCATTTCCACCATCCGCATTGTGAAGGGCCGGCTGAACCCGGCTATCCAGATCGAGGGTCTGCTGCTGACCATGTACGACGGCCGCACCAACCTGTCCATGCAGGTGGCCGAAGAGGTCAAGCGCCATTTCCCCGGCAAGGTCTTTGCCACGGTCATCCCCCGGAACGTCCGTCTGTCCGAGGCACCCAGCCACGGAAAGCCGGTGAACCACTACGACGGTTCCTCCCGTGGGTCTGTGGCCTATAAGCTCCTGGCCGAGGAATTCCTGAAGCAGAACCCGCTGACAGAAAGGAAGTAAACTATGGCCTTAGGAAGAGGGCTGGACGCTCTCCTGGGGGACAGTTCCCTGCACGCCCGGGAGGGCGGCTCGGTGAACCTCCCCATCTCCCAGGTGGAGCCGGGCCTGAACCAGCCCAGAAAACATTTTGACGAGGAGGCCCTGGCAGAGCTGGCCGAGTCCATCCGTCAGCACGGCGTTTTGCAGCCCCTGACGGTCCGTCGGCTCTCCTCGGGCTACTACCAGATCATCGCCGGAGAACGCCGCTGGCGGGCCGCCCGTATGGCCGGTCTGGCCGAAGTTCCCGCCATGATCATCGAGGCCGACGACCGGAAGGTCATGGAGATCGGTCTCATCGAGAAC
This sequence comes from Ruminiclostridium sp., assembly GCA_017547425.1. Taxonomy (GTDB): domain Bacteria; phylum Bacillota; class Clostridia; order Oscillospirales; family Oscillospiraceae; genus Evtepia. The sequence goes on along the minus strand of JAFYPT010000062.1, from coordinate 636 downwards.
CTCCAGCGCGAGGACCTGAACCCCATGGAAGAGGCCGCCGGTTACCGGACCCTCATCCAAGAGTACGGTCTGACTCAGGAGGAGGCCGCCCATCGGGTGAGCAAATCCCGTCCCGCTGTGGCCAACGCCATGCGCCTGCTGTCCCTCCCCCAGGAGGTCCAGTGGCTCATTGAGCAGGGAAATCTCTCTGCCGGTCATGGACGAGCCCTGCTGGCTCTGGAAGGGGCGGAAAATCAGATCGCCTTTGCAGAGGAAATCATGGGGAAAAAGTGGTCCGTCCGGGAAACCGAAGAGCGAATCCGCCGCCTGAATCAGGAGGCAGAGACACCCGCCAAGGAAAAGCCCGCCCATCCTCACGCCATCTATTTTAAGGATGCGGAGAAGAAGCTCACCGACCGGCTCAGCCGCCGAGTGACCATCACCCAGGGCAAGAAAAAGGGCAAGATCGCTCTGGAGTATTACGACCAGGACGATCTGAATGCCCTCATGAAAGCTCTGGAGACCCTGAATCTGGAAAGGGGGTCCAAGAAGCGTTGAGTACCGAAGAATCCAAGTCTCCCGAGAGCCAGTCTCAGGAGAAGCAGGGGACGGTCAACCACCTGCCCCCTAAGTTTTCCAACAAGCGGTCCAAGCCCG
>JAFYPT010000061.1 GCA_017547425.1 Ruminiclostridium sp. | reverse complement strand
CCCATGGACCTGATGTCCGCCGGTACCGCCATGAACGTGGCCGGCCAGTACAAACTGGAGACCTATGAAAACACCATGCTCTATGCCCTGGTGGGCATGGCGCTGATGCTCTTTTTGGCCCTGTCCATGCCCTCTTTCCCCATGCGGTCCAAAAAGCTCCGGCGGTCCATCGCCCTCACCTGGGTCATGGCCATGTCAGTGGTCCTGTATGTGGGTTCCAGCGACATCGCCATCCGCAACTGGACCAACTACGGCACCAAGTACAACGGCTACTACCTGAACTTCTACCTGGGCGTCCGGGATTCCGTGGTGAAGGAACCCGACCGCTACTCCGCCGACCATGTGGACCGGATGGCAGAGGGCTATGCCCAGCCGGAGGAAGAGGAGAAGGACCTGCCCAACGTCATCGTTATCATGAGCGAGTCCTGGGCCGACCTGAGCGTGGTGGGCGAACTGAAGACCAACCAGCCCGTGACCCCCTTCCTGGACAACCTGAAGACCAACACCATCCGGGGCTATGCCCTGGCCTCCATCTACGGGGCCAACACGGCCAACTCCGAGTTTGAGTTCCTCTTCGGACACTCCATGGCCTTCCTGCCCGAGGGCTGCGTGCCCTACCAGCAGTATATCCAGGAGAATGTCTACTCCCTGCCCTGGCTCATGCAGTCCCTGGGCTACACCAGCATCTCCACCCACCCCTACCACGCCAACGGCTGGTCCCGGAACCGGATCTATGACGAACTGGGCTTTGAGGAGAGCACCTTCCTGGAGGACTATCCCCAGGAAGATATCCTGCGGGAATATGTCACCGACCAGGAGATGTTCGAGTTCGTCCTGGACAAGCTCAGGAACCGGGAGGACGAGAACCCCCTCTTCCTCTTCGGCATTACCATGCAGAACCACGGCGGCTACACCTATGAGGGACCCAACTACGGCCAGACCATCTGGCTGGACCGGGACGCTTACGAGGAGGAGTACAAAAAGGCTCCCCAGTACCTCACCTGCCTCCACGAGACCGACTCTGCCGTCCAGTACCTGCTGAAGGAACTGCGGTACTATGAGGAGGACACCATCGTCCTCATGTTCGGCGACCACCACCCCAGCCTGGGCAACGGGTTCTACGAGGACCTCTACGGCAAGGAATTCGAGACGTTGGACGAGGAAGTCCTGCGGTACACCGTCCCCTTCTTCATCTGGGCCAACTTCGACATCGAGGAGGCCGAGGTGGAGTGCACCTCCCTGAACTATCTGTCCCGGTACCTGCTGGAGACCGCCGGCATCGACCTGCCCCCCTACTACCAGTTCCTGAAGGAGATGGAGGAGTATATCCCCGCCGTCAGCGCCAAGGGCTACTATTCCAAGAGCCAGGGCAAGTTCCTGACGGTGGACGAGGCCTCCGGCGAGGAAGCCGACTGGCTCAACGAGTACGCCATCGTGCAGTACAACAACCTCTTTGACGAGAAAGACCGAAACGACACCTTCTTCGGCCGGTATCTGCCCGAGGAGACCCACACCATATTAGAATGACGAGGTAAATCACCATGGATATGAACGAGAAGATCGAACTGACCCCCGAAGAGAAGGCAGCCCAGGCCGCCTGGGAGGCATGGAACCAGAAGCTCCAGTCCATCAGCGACCCCGCTGAGCTCAAGGCCATGATTGCCGAGCGGGAAGGCAAGATGGAAGCCTGGAAGGCCGAGCGCACCGCTATGGAGGGCACCCTCCTGAAGCTCACCCGTGAGACCCTCCTGGCCAAGACCCGCAAGAAGGTCCAGGAGTGCGAGATCCTCCGGGGACAGGCCCACGAGGTCAGCCAGAAGATGGCTGCTATCCGCGACCAGGAAGTGGAAGCTGGCGAGGAGATCAAGGAGATCCAGGAGAGACTGGCTGAGCTCCAGGGCTGAGCCATGGAATCTGTGATCCTGAACAACGGGCGGGCCATACCCATGGTGGGCTTCGGCACCTGGCAGATTCTGGGGGACCAGTGCGAGACCTGTGTCCGTCAGGCCCTGGACCTGGGCTACCGACTCATCGACACCGCCCGGATGTATGAGAACGAGGAGGCCGTGGGCCGGGGCATCCGGGCCAGCGGCATCCCCCGGGAGGAGATCTTCCTGACCACCAAGGTCTTCCAGCCGGACAACAGTTACCAGGGGACCCGGGCGGCCATCGACCAGTCCCTTCTGCGGCTGGACACCGACTACATCGACCTCTTCCTGATCCACGAGCCCTATGAGGAGGACCGGGACATGGTCCGAGCCATGCGAGAAGCCTTGGAGGCAGGGAAGATTCGTGCCTTGGGCATCTCCAACTACAACAAAGACCTATATGCCCGATTTGTGACCGAGTGTGGTCTGGTTCCTGCCGTGAATCAGGTGGAGGCCCATGTGCTCCACCAGCAGCTTTCGCTGAAAGAAGCCATGGACGGGACGGTCCTGCAGGCCTGGAGTCCTCTCACCTGCGGCCAGCGGCCGGTGGTCACGGACCCCGTGCTGGCGGAAATTGGGGCAAAGTACGGCAAGACCGCCGCCCAGATCGCCCTGAAAGCCCTGGTCCAGCAGGGCATCCCTGTGGTACCCAAGACGGTGACCCCGTCCCGGATGAAGGAGAACCTGGATATCTTTGACTTCACCCTGTCCTCTGAGGACATGACCGTGATCCGGGCTATGGACACGGGAAAGACCCTTTTTGGGTGGTATTAACGCGAGAAACCCCGCAAGTCAAATGACTTGCGGGGTTTTGTCATGGGATATAGGGCACGCAGCAGGCTGTGGCGATCAGGACCAGGCAGAGGATCACCACAGGTTTGCTTCCCTTTCGTTTCCTGTCAAAGGCCATGAGGGCCAGGGCATACAGCAGGACCACAGGCAGATAGACCGCAAAGGCGGGCAGACCCATCCAGCCGGGGAGGAAGTACTTCAGGCCCATGACCACGTTCCAGTGACAGAGGTAGAGGTACAGGCTGTAGTCACCCAGGAAGGTAAGGGCACGGGTACCGTGGCCGTTCAGGAACCGGGAGACGGCAGTCTGGTCCAGACAGCCCAGGATCACGAAGACGGCGAAGCACAGGACGTAGAAGAGGCTGTCCTGGGCGCTCATGTTCCGGCCACGGAAGAAAAGGGAGGCCACTGCCACATAGCTGCCCACTTCGATCCCCGTCACAAAGGGCTTGTACCGCAAGCAGAAGTCTTGGGCCTTCATAGCCCGGTAGGCGCAGTAGGACAATGCGCCCATACAGGTACCGGCGAAGCCGCGGAGGATGGCTGCCAGAACGAAGCCCACATACTCGTTGCCCACGTTCAGGGTGCCCATGGTCTGGATGAGGAAGGCATAAATGAGGATGACCGCCAGGGGACAGACGGTGTACAGAAAGAATTTGCGGAAGTGAAGGGCCAGGGGATAGGCGATGATCAGGGCGATGACCATGGCAGAGAGATACCAGGTCTGGCCCATCAGGTAGTCCCGACCGAACTGGGGGTCCTGAATGAACCCGGCGGCATGGAGGAGGAGGAACTCCCACTTGAAGTGGAACAGGTTCCGCAGGACCTCAGTCCAGGAGGACAGGCCGTTGGACAGGGTGAAGATGATGTACTGCACAAAGAAGGCGATGGCCAGGGGCGGGAAAAAGCCCTTGATCTTCCGCCACACGTAGAAGGGAGGGGCCAGGGGGTTCTCCCGCTCGGTGATGTGCATCATCATGAAGAAGCCGGACACCAGGAAGAAGAACTCCACAAAGATGAAGGAGAGGGGGAAGTAATGACCCTCCTCCAGATAGAAGGAGCCGAAGTGGAAGAGAAGGATGGAGATGGACGCCCAGAACCGGACGAACTCAATGGATGTGCGTTTTCTGTTCATAGCTGTTATCTCCGGTTAGATTTTCTCCAGATGCCCATCTTTTCGGCATCCCGGATGAGGCCCTCCCGGAACTGGGGATGGGCGATGGAGATGATCTTCTCGGCCCGCTGCCAGACATTCATGCCCTTTAGGTTCACCATGCCGTATTCGGTCACCAGATACTGGACGCAGGTCCGGGGGTCGGTGGCGATGGAGCCGGGGGTCAGGGTAGGACGGATGCGGGACTGGAGGGTGCCGTCCTTCCCCTTCACAGTGGAGGAAAGGCAGATGAAGGATTTGCCCCCCTTGGAGGCGTAGGCGCCCATGACGAAGTCCAGCTGACCGCCGGTGCCGGAGATGTGCTTGATGCCGGCGGACTCAGCGTTGAGCTGGCCGAAGAGGTCCAGGTCCACGATGTTGTTGATGGAGATGAAGTTGTCCAGCTGGGAGATGACCCGGACATCGTTGGTGTAGTCCACGGGAGCGGCCATGCACTCAGGGTTTTCGTTTACGTATTCATAGAGTTTGTCCGTGCCGATGCCGAAGGCGAAGACTTGGCGGCCGGGGTCCAGGTTCTTCCGGCGGCCGGTGATCTTGCCTGCCCGGGCGATGTCCACGAAGGCATCCACGTACATCTCGGTGTGCACACCCAGGTCCTTCAGGTCGGAGTCGGCGATGAGGGAGCCCACGGTGTTGGGCATGCCGCCGATGCCCAGCTGGAGGCAGGCCCCGTTGGGGATTTCGGACACAATGAGGTTGGCCACGGTGCGGTCCACGTCGGTGGGAGGAGTGGAGGCCAGCTGGGCCATGTGGGGGTGGTCACCCTCTACCACAAAGTCCACATTCTGGATGTTCCACTCGGTCTTGGTGAGGCCACGGACCACAGGGAGGTTCTTGTTCTCCTCAAAGATGATGCACTTGGCCCGGCTGCACATATCGTACAGGTGGGAGGCCGCCACGGAGAAGGAGAAGTTGCCGTGCTCGTCCATGGGAGGGACCTGCATCATCACCACATCCACCGGGTCCAGGTTTTCCCGGTAGAATCGGGGGAGTTCCGAGTAGCGCATGGGCATGAACCAGCCCATGCCCTTGGCGGCGATTTTCCGGTCCACTCCGGAGAAGTGCCAGGAGTGCCAGGCGAAGTGGTCCCCGGCGTCTTCGTCCTCGCAGATGGCGGGCATCCACAGGGTGGTGCCGCCTCGAACTTTTACGTCCTCCAGTTCGTTCTTGCGGGCAGCCAGGGCCTTGTCCAGGGCCACGGGATGAACGGGGCCCCAGGCGTAGTCCACCCAGTCCCCGGATTTGACCACCTTCACCGCTTCGGCAGGGGTGGTGAGCTTGCTATGATAAAGAGCTTGATAATCCATACGTATGGTTCCTTTCTCTCCAATGTCGTACCTTTCACTTTACCAGAGGGCAGGGAGAAAAGCAAGCTGGGGAGCTGGAAGTATGGCTGCAAAAAACATACTCCGTTGTGCAATGTGACTGAGAAACTTGACAAAAGTAGGGCGGAATGGTAGCATATAAATATATCACGAGTTTTGTGAAAATATCCTGAAACCCAACACACCACGGAGGTGGCATCGATGAAGAAATTTGGCAAAAAAGTTCTATCCCTTCTGATGGCCGGTACCATGCTTACCAGCCTGTTAAGCCCGGCTTTTGCCGCAGAGGAGGGCACGGACACCACGGTAATCAACGATAAGGGCAGGGAGCTTCATTTTCTGGACATCGGGTCCACCCAGCTGGAGAGCGATGAGGTGGACCTCTACAAAAAGGCCATCCAGAGCAACCATTTCTTTGAAGACTGGGTCTGCCTTGCCTATAATATCTTTAAATCCCAGCCCAGCTCCTACTGGGACCACGCCGGGAAGGGTTGGGATAAGTCCTATGGCTATAATACAGAGGATGGCGAAGAAGCGGAATACATCGACTTTGTGGGCTATATGCTCGAGGCCCAGGAACGAACCATTGAGGAAGAGGGTCTCATGGACGAAAATGTGGCAGGCTATGTGTCCTCCGGCCTTTCCGTGGCGGACTCCCTGGCTGAGGTCCAGCTGCGGGCGGCTGAGGACATTGCCAGCTTGCCCAATCGCAAGATCAGCGACAAGGAGTTCCTTGAGCGCCATGATATAGACGTCCTCACCGGGGAAAAGCGGAAGGTTCTCTACTCCACGGTCACAACCTTTGACCGGTACGGCCGCACGGGGCAGATTGGCTACGATTCCTTTACCATTGCCTTCTATGACTTCCAACTCTGTGTGCTGTCCAATGAGGATGTGTTGACTGGCCAAGTCATCCCGGTGGAGAACGCTGGACCCAAGGAGGGCTTTGTCACCCTAACGGAAAACTATGGTCTTTCTGACGTCACTGGCCAGGCAACTTTGGCCAACGGGGTCCAGGAGTCCCTGGCCACTACCATTACCAACTCCTCCACGTATTCCTTCGGTCAGTCGATTGGTGGGACCATTGGGGGCGAAGCCAAGATTCCTTTGCTGGCAGAGGGTAAAATACAGATTTCCGGCAAGCTTTCCTTTGGGCAGATCATGGAAACGGCCTACTCGGAGACCAAGTCCATCACCGAGACTGTGGACAAGTCCTACACGATTACGACTACCATTCCTGCCCACACGGTGCAGATCGGTCAGCAGACCCTGGCAGAGGAGACCTATACGGTCAGCTATGATTGCCCTGTAGGCATTACCTATAAGGTGGCCATATTCTCTATGTGCGGCACATGCTACGATGACAATATCGGTGTTCAACAGTTCGACACCGCTGGGTATGAGCAGCGTTCCTTTGTGACCATCTTTGGCGGTTCCACGGACGCTTCCGATGCGGTGGAAAGCCTTTACCAACGCGCCACCAAGCATGTAAGCGACACCAGCTACGAGAAAACTTACGGCTGCACCAAGGGGACTGACGATGACGGCGACGTTTGGTGCACCTACCTGGACTGGAATACGATCATCGGCCAGGGGGCGCCCGCCAGCGCTATGTCTGGCCTGAAGGGCGGCACCAATCTGATCTCTGCTCTGGATGACTCCTATCCCATGTCTGTGGCCGGGGCCATTACCACGGAAGTGCAGGAAACCATCGCTACCACCCAGGGCGCTGCTCAGCCCATCCTACCCATTGCCTCCACTTTCATTAGCTGGCAGATGGACAACGATTGGTCTCTGGACCGGGCTTTTGAGCTTACCGTGGGCGAGACGGTTCCCATCAGCTCCTACCGGGTGCAGGCTACCGACCGGGATGCTGTCCCCTATTACGGGTTCGTCGCCACCAAGGGAACCTGGAAAATCGTGAATGAGCAGGGCAAAGACACCGATGCAGAGGGAAAACCTGTGGTTTCTGCCGTAGCGGAGATGGTCTATGACCCAATCACCGGCTCTCAGACCTTGAAAGCCACCGGGGAAGGCACCACCTATGTGAAATACTTCATCCCGGAAGAGTACTATTACACCTATGATGGTGTGGCCTCCACCAACGCCAACATTTCCTCTCCTGCCTACAAGGTCGTGGTTTCCGCTGTGCCAGAAGAAAAGCCTGCATCCTTTGCGGGGACCATTGAGATCAACGGTTTTGTGGAGGCTGCCGTGGGCGAATCCGTGAATCTGGCTACGGTGGATACCCTCAGTGTGGCTGCCTATGACACCACTGACAAGAAGGTGAAGGCTACCTTCTCCTGGGAGGCCCGGGAACTGGAAGAGGACGGCATTGCCGTCACGACCGATGGCGTTCTGACCGCCACCAAGGAGGGAACCTTCCACGTCCGCGCCTATATCGACGATGTGTACTCTGACTGGGTGGAAGTGATAGCCTCCCAGCCCAACAAGGAACTGATCCTGTACGTCTGTTACCATCCCTTTGCAGATGTGCCCCACGGTTCCTGGTATGAGCCTGCTGTGGAGTTCGTCTATCAGAACGACATCATGAACGGCGTGAAGGCAGACCGCTTCGACCCTGCCGTCCCGGTCACTCGTGCCCAGGTGGTGCAGACTCTGTACAATCTGGCGGGTGAGCCCTTCGTTGTAAGCGAAAATCCCTTTGCTGACGTAGCCGGGGATGCCTGGTACGCCAAGGCGGTAGCCTGGGCAGCAGCCAACGGCCTGACCACTGGCAAGTCCACCAATCGATTTGATCCCAATGCCCCTGTTACCCGGGAGCAGTTGGTGACGTTTGCCTGCCGCTATGCGGAGTGGGCCGGACTGGAACTCTCTGCAGCCTCCGTGGATTTGACCCAGTACGTGGATGCCAATGAGGTGTCCGGTTGGGCTAAGGACTTTGTGGTCCGGGCACTGGGGAGTGGTATCATTCAGGGTAAGAATGCAGAAACGTTAGCACCCCTGAGCACTGCTACTCGGGCTGAGTTTGCCCAGATTTTCCAGAATCTGCTGGAAGAATGATCAAACGTTAAAAAATGCCGTCTCCGGTAAGGAGACGGCATTTTGCTTTGTATGGTCACATGGGTGCCTCGCCGGCCATGATCCGGTTGGCCCGGCGCATGGTCTTGCGAAGGAAGATGGTGGCCATGGTCAGAGACATGATCTCTGCAATGGGGAAGGCCAGCCAAACCAGGTTCAGGTTGCCGGTCTGGGACAGAAGGTAGGCGGCGGGCAGCAGCACCACGATCTGACGGCAGACGGAGCAGATGAGGCTGTAGAAGGGGTTGCCAATGGCCTGGCACACGGAGATGACCGGGATGCAGAAACCGGCCAGGACGAAGTGGATGGCAATGATCCGCAGGGCGGGGATGCCGATGGCCAGCATTTCGGCCGAGGGGTTGAACATGCCCAGCAGGACCTGAGGGATGAGCTCGAAGACCAGGGTGCCTGCGGCCATGATGCCCATGGCGATGAAGATGGACAGTTTGATGGTCTTCTTCAGGCGGTCAGGCTTCCGGGCGCCGAAGTTGTAGGACACGATGGGCACCATGCCGCTGTTCAGGCCGAAGATGGGCATGAAGATGAAGCTCTGGAGCTTGAAGTAAGCGCCGAACACAGCGGT
>JAFYPT010000060.1 GCA_017547425.1 Ruminiclostridium sp. | reverse complement strand
TTTGTCATCGGTCATGTGAACAAAGAGGGCAGTCTGGCCGGACCCAAGGTCCTGGAGCACATGGTGGACTGTGTCCTATACTTTGAGGGAGACCGCCACATGTCCTACCGTATCCTTCGTGCGGCTAAGAACCGCTATGGTGCCACCAACGAGATCGGTGTCTTCGAAATGGACGACACCGGTCTCACTGAGGTCCCAAACCCCTCCCAGATGTTGTTGGAGGGCCGTCTGACCGAAGAACCGGGAACCTGCGTGGCCTGTGTTATGGAGGGTGCCCGTCCTGTTCTGGCTGAGGTCCAGGCTCTGCTGACCCCTACGGCTTTTGGCAATCCTCGCCGCAGTACCAACGGGTTTGATTACAACCGGGCGATGCTCCTCATGGCGGTCCTGGAAAAGCGGGGAGGTCTGGCGGTGAACACCTGCGATGCCTACCTGAACGTCATTGGCGGTCTCTACTTGGATGAACCTGGCGCCGACCTGGCGGCCATCCTGGCTCTGGCTTCCAGCTTCCGGGATCGCCCGGTTCCTGCCGATCTGGTGGCCATTGGTGAGGTAGGTTTGACGGGAGAGCTTCGCTCGGTCAATGGCCTCAGCCAGCGGCTAGCGGAGGTCCGCCGCCTGGGCTTCACCAAGTGCCTGGTCCCCAAGAACATGGGGAAAAAGGCCATCACGCCCCCGGAGGGCTTACAACTCATTCCGGTGAAGAACATCCGGGAGGCCCTGGCGGTCCTGCTGTGAACCTGTCCTTGGGAGGAAATGGATGCAGTCTTTGCGGGGCTGTCCGGCTGAGACCGCCCGGGAGAGGAGACAGTACCCCTCCTGCTGGTACAGGCAGGGGTCTGTGCAGGGGATCAGGCTCAACGGCCCACCTTCTTCCGTGGTTGATGAAGGTAGTATTCTCTGCTAAAACCCCGATATAAAAGAAAAATACTGGATATGACAAACCGCCCGGAGCAAACAGCGGGGCATCATAAAACAGTTACAGTCCCGGCAGGATTTTCTGCCGGGACTGTAACTGTATATCGTATAGCTGTGTGATAAAATAGAAAAAATAATTAGATAAATGTGAATTTGACGAAGGAGAGTGATTGTGTGAAAAAGAAAAAAACTATCATAATGATACTGGCAATCATGATTGCTCTGGCAGTCACATATTTCATTGCTCCTGGTTTTTCAAAGCAGGGCAGCGCATTTATTACAGACTTTTCCGTTTCTGAAGATGGAACAGAAATGACAATTACCGTCGGTGTAGCAACTTCTGTTGGATATGTCAGAAAGGTTTCCGAGTACCAGCAACATGGTGGCAAGCTCTATCTTGATTGCTATTCAGCCTTTGGTGGTATCAATGGCTCTTGGGGATCGAAAAACAAGTACACAATCAAACTGAATGAGGATACCGAGATGATAGCCATGTATCGCTCTGCTAACTGTTACGATACGGTTTTGGAAAAGGACAAGGATGGTAAATGGCAATATCCAGCAGTAGAGTAAATTCCAATTTGCCGGACAGATATTAGGATGCGCTTCCATGCATCGCAAAAAAATCCTCCCTATGATGAGTCATCATAGGGAGGATCAATTGTTTTACGGACACCCGACTAAAGCTTTGGGTGTGTAACAGGATAGATTTATTCTTCCTCAGGTTCGGGGATGACAGCCACGCGGATTTCAATGATGCGGTGGTGTTCCAGTTTGGTGACGGTGACATCCAGGTTTTCGTAGACGAAGTGGTCGCCCTCCACGGGGAGACGACCCATCTGGTCCATGACCCAGCCGCTGATGGAGGCAGAATCAATGTCTACGGCACGGACGGAGAATCGGTCAAAGAGGTCGTCCAGGTTGGCAGAGCAGGAGATCAGATAGCTGCCGTCTTCCTGCTGCTTAAACTCTTCGATGATCTCATCGTGCTCGTCCCAAATCTCACCCACTAGTTCTTCCAGGATATCTTCCAGGGTGACGAGACCCATGGTGCCGCCGTAGTCGTCCACGACCACGGCCATGTGGCACTTTCGAATCTGCAGCAGACGCAGCAGGTCGGAGATCTGAGCGGTGGCTGTGGTATAGAAGACCTTGCTGATGAGGCTCTTGACATCGGTGTGATTATGGAACCGGGCAGAGAAAAAGTCTTTCTCGTGGACCAGACCGATGATGTTGTCGATGGAGCCTTGGTAGATGGGAATACGGGAGTAACCGCTTTCTGCAAAAAGGACGGCCAACTCCTCCATGGTGACGGTGTCCGGTGCAGCCACGATATCCACACGGGGGGTGAGAATCTCTTCCACTTCCATGTCGTTGAACTCGATGGCGGCACGGATGAGCTCGCTCTCGTGGGCTTCCAACCCGCCTTCGCTCTCGGCCTCTTCCACCATAGTGATGAGCTCTTCTTCGGTGATGCCTTCTTCCTTGCTGGTGCGGAAAATCTTCATGGCGGCCTTGCTGAACAGGCCAAAGAACCAGTGCAGGGGGCTCAGAACCACCAGCAGGACCCGCAGGATGGGATAGGCACGGGAACAGAATTTCTCCGGGTTTTCCTTTGCCATAGTTTTGGGCGTGATCTCACCGAAAATCAGGATGCCAACGGTGAGGACTGCCGTGGAAATGGCGGGGCCATAAACCGGGTATAATTTGGTAAAGAGAACGGTACCAAGGGAAGCTGCGGTCAGGTTCACGATGTTGTTGCCGATGAGGATGCAGGAGAGGAGCTTATCATACTGCTCCAGCAGGTCCAGCACCTTTTGGGCGCGGACATTGCCATCCTCGGCCTTACTCTTCAGCCGAATCTTGCTGACTGAGGAGTAGGCGGTCTCCGTAGAGGAGAACCAGGCAGACATAAAGACCAAAATCACAAGAGCAACGATAATTGCTATACAGGTACTGTCCATAAGGGACCAATCAACTCAACTTTCTATTCATTATTTCGTATGTGTGGGGGCTGAGATTATAATAACCCACAGCCTAACATCTTTGCATAGCATATCACAGCCGGGGGCTGTTTGCAAGATAAGAAGAGAAAAATAGGCGGAATTCCAATGGGTGTCCATGGTTTGAGACGGGCGGAAGAGAAAAATGAGGGAAAAATCCTGTTTTGTCGAAGAAAAGGTTTGCTATTGTGGAAAAAAACAGTTATAATTGAATAACTGTTGCCATAAGAGTTGCATGAGAAAGGGAGAGTGCCATGGCCAAACTGACCTTTGCCATTCCCACCTTGCTGGGTGTGGAAGGCCTGACTGCCGACGAGCTGCGTCGGATGAATATGGAGGATGTCCGGGTGGAAAACGGCAGAGTGTTCTGCAAAGGTAACATCGAGGATATCCCCCGCCTGAACCTTCGTCTGCGCACCGGTGAGCGTGTGCTCATCCTGTTGGGCACTTTCCGGGCAACCACCTTTGAGGAACTCTTTGAGGGGACCCGCAAGCTGGCCTGGGAGCGTTTCATCCCTGACCGTGCCGCCTTCCCTGTGAAGGGCTTCAGTCTGAACTCTGCCCTCCACAGCATCCCTGCCTGTCAGTCCATCGTGAAGAAGGCTGTGGCCACCCGCCTGGGCAAGGTCTACCACCGGGAGACTCTGCCGGAGACCGGTGCCCTGTACCAGATCCAGTTCTCCATCATGAAGGACATGGCATCCCTCATGATCGATACCTCCGGCCCCGGCCTGTATAAGCGCGGCTATCGCGCCGTGGGTGTGGCTGCTCCCCTCCGTGAGACCCTAGCTGCTGCCATGGTCATGGTGTCTGGCTATCGGGGCAGAGATCCCTTCTGCGACCCCTTCTGCGGATCCGGTACCATCGCCATCGAGGCTGCCCTCATTGCCAAGAACCGTGCGCCCGGCCTGAACAGAACCTTTAGTGCCCAGAAGTGGGATTGGCTTCCCTCCAGCGCTTGGGTGGATGCCGCCGGCGAGGCCATGGACCTGGAGTTTGACGGGGACTACGACATCTGGGGCGGCGACATCGACCCCGAGGCCATCCGCATTGCCCGGAGCAACGCAGTGAAGGCCGACGTGGAAGATCTGGTCCGGTTTGAGATCGCCGATGCCCGCAAGTTCTCCCGTTCCGAGCCCTATGGCTACATCGTCTCCAACCCGCCCTATGGCGAGCGTCTCATGGAGAAGCGGGAAGCCGAAGATCTCTACCGGGAATTTGGCAGGACCCTCCAGGGACTGCCAACGGGATGGAAGTTCAACATCCTGTCCTCCCACACGGAATTTGAGCGTACTTTCGGCCGTACCGCAGATAAAAAGCGTAAGCTCTACAATGGTATGCTCAAGTGCGACCTCTTCCAATACGGTGGAAAAAAGGGGAAAAAGGGCTGAAAACAGTGGGAAATCTGTCCCTTGAAAAAATGCACAAAAACCCGGGGTATTTTTCTACACTTTTGAGTAAATTCAGTGTTGCAGAAACACTCTGGGAAGGGTATTATAGTACTTGTGTTAGCACTCGATAGAAAAGAGTGCTAAATTGAAAGAGTAAATACATTTATTGATATATTTTGAAGGAGGAACTCCACATGACTCTGAAACCTCTGGCTGACCGCGTGGTCATCAAGCGCCTGGAAGCAGAAGAAACCACCAAGGCTGGTCTGATCCTGACCGCAGCATCCAAGGAAAAGCCCGACATGTCCATCGTCGTTGCTGTCGGCCCCGGCGGCATGATCGACGGCAAGGAGATCACCATGTTCCTGAAGCCCGGTGACAAGGTCATCACCAGCAAGTACATGGGCACTGAAGTGAAGATCGACGGCGAGGTTATGACCATCGTCAAGCAGAGCGACATCGTCGCAATCGTGGAAGACTAATTTCTTATCTTTTCGTTATAAGGAGAATCATTCATTATGGCTAAGTTACTCAGTTACGGTGAAGACGCTCGCCAGGCTCTGGAGCGCGGCGTCAACAAGCTGGCAGATACTGTTAAGGTCACCATGGGCCCCAAGGGCCGCAACGTCGTCCTGTGGAGAGCATACGGCACTCCCCTGGTCACCAACGACGGCGTGACCATCGCTAAGGAGATCGAGCTGGAAGACGTGTTCGAGAACATGGGCGCACAGATGGTCAAGGAAGTTTCCACCAAGACCAACGACGTGGCCGGTGACGGTACCACCACCGCAACCCTGCTGGCTCAGGCTATCATCCGCGAAGGCATGAAGAACCTGGTGGCAGGCGCCAACCCCGTTGTCATGAACAAGGGTATGGCTAAGGCAACCAAGGTTGCTGTTGCTACCATCCAGAAGAACTCCCAGCCTGTTAAGGGCAGCGAGGACATCGCTCGCGTTGGTACCGTCTCCTCCGGCGACGAGAAGATCGGCACCCTGATCGCAGAGGCTATGGAGAAGGTCGGCACCGACGGTGTCATCACCGTCGAAGAGTCCAAGACCGCTGAGACCTACAGCGAGGTCGTGGAAGGCATGCAGGTCGACCGCGGCTTCCTGTCCCCCTACATGGTCACCGACACCGAGAAGATGGAAGCAGTTCTGGACGATCCCCTGATCCTGCTGACCGAGAAGAAGATCAGCAACATCCAGGAGATCCTGCCTGTTCTGGAGCAGGTCATTCAGTCCCACCGTCAGCTGCTGATCATGGCTGAGGACGTGGACGGCGAGGCTCTGTCCACCCTGCTGGTCAACAAGCTGCGCGGCACCCTGAACGTCCTGTGCGTCAAGGCTCCCGGCTTCGGCGACCGTCGCAAGGAAATGCTGCAGGATATCGCTATCCTGACCGGCGCAACCGTCATCTCCAGCGACTACGGCCTGGAGCTGTACGATGCTTCCCTGGAGCACCTGGGTACCGCTCGCCAGGTCAAGGCTGGCAAGGAGACCACCATTATCGTCGACGGCGGCGGCGCTCCCGAGGCCATCAAGGAGCGTACCGTCATGATCCGCAACGAGTACGAGCGTTCCGCTTCCGAGTATGACCGCGAGAAGCTGCAGGAGCGTCTGGCTCGTCTGGCTGGCGGCGTTGCCATCATCCGTGTCGGTGCTGCTACCGAGACCGAGATGAAGGAAAAGAAGCTGCGCATCGAGGACGCCCTGAACGCAACCCGCGCTGCTGTGGAAGAGGGTATCGTTGCTGGCGGCGGCACCGCATATGTCAACTCCATCGAAGAGGTCGAGAAGCTCATCGACGAGGTCGAGGGCGACGAGAAGACCGGTGTCCAGATCATCTGCCGTGCTCTGACCGCTCCTCTGCGCCAGATTGCTACCAACGCTGGCCTGGATGCTTCCGTCATCCTGGAGAAGGTCAAGAACAGCGGCCAGATGGGCTATGGCTTCGACGCTTACAAGGAAATCTACTGCGACATGATCGAGTGCGGCATCGTTGACCCCACCAAGGTCACCCGTTCCGCTCTGGAGAACGCAGCTTCCATCTCCGCTATGCTGCTGACCACCGAGGCTCTGGTGGGCGACCGCATCGCTACCCCCGGTGCCACCGGCGCAGGTATGCCTGCTGCCGACATGAGTGGTGCAATGTACTAATTCCGGATACCATCCGATTATTCAAACGACGTACCGAAAAATCGGTACGTCGTTTGGCGTATATCCGGAAAAAGAGTTTTCAAGCAGAGACTTCTGTGATATAATAATTTGTTAGAAAATCAACAGGAACTGGACCAGTTCCATCATCACCATATAGGAGGAATGCTTGTGAAGCCTCGTATTCTGATTTCCCGTTCCCCTGAGACCAAGGGGCTGTATGAAGCCGCTGTGGAAAAGGCCGGCGGCGAACCCCTGTCCGTCTACTGCCCTGACATCGAGACCGAGTTTGATGCCCTTATCCTGGCTGGCGGCGGTGACGTGGATCCCCGTGTCTTTATGGAGCGCAACCTGGGCTCTTATGATATCGACTTCCCCCGTGACCAGGCTGAGATCGCCCTGGTGAACCGCTGCATCTATGAGAACAAGCCCATTCTGGGTATCTGCCGCGGCCATCAGGTGGTGAACATCGCCCTGGGCGGCAACATCTACCAGGATATGAACGACCGTATGCTGGAAATCCACCAGGCTCCCGAAGACGGCCCCAAGCTCCATCCCGTCCAGGCCGGCGTCATGACCATGATCGGCGACCTGTACGGCGAGCACTTCGTGGTCAACAGCAGCCATCATCAGGCTATCTACAAAATCGGCCAGGGCCTGTATCGCACCGCCTGGGACGAAAACGGCGTGATTGAGGCCATGCAGCACAGCAGCCTGCCTATCTGGACCGTTCAGTTCCACCCCGAGCAGATGACCGAGGAGAATGGCTCTGTGGACGGACAGAAGATCTTTGACTTCTTCCTGGAGAAGTGCCGCAAGAACATGGGCCTCTGATATGGCAGGGAAGTCCGGCCTGAAGCTGCGGGAGGTCAACCTGGAACTGGGAAAACCCTCCCTGGACCACGCCATGAAGCGGCTGGCCATGGAGGTCACCCACAGCCGGAGTATGCAGTGCGCCGTGCTGAAGATCATCCACGGGTACGGTTCCTCCGGCACCGGGGGAAAGATCCGCACGGTCTCCCGCCGCTATCTTTCCGACCTGAAGAAGAAGGGGGAGATCCGGGATGTGATCCCCGGAGAGTCCTTCTCCATCTTTGAGGAGGCCACCCGGCAAGCCTTTTCCCGGTGCGATGCCCTCCGCCGGGACGAGGACCTGGACCGCTACAACAACGGCGTGACCTTTATCCTGCTGTAAAGGAAGATGACCTATGGATTTTACCGACAAGATCAACGCCACCAACGCCAAGAACTCCTTCATGCTCCATAACGGCATCCGCCTTACCGCCATGGAGAAGGACTACGCCAAGGTGGAAGCCCACCTGAAGCGGGAGAATCGAAACCTGTACAATGCCGTTCACGGCGGCATGTTCCTCACCATGGGGGACTGCGCTGCCGGCGGCGCTGCCCGTTCTGCGGGATTTCGCTATGTGACCGTGAGCAGCAGCTTTGAGTTTTACCGCAACACCGAGAACGACCATCTCATCGCCGAGGCTCACATCAAGAACCGAGGAAAGACCCTGTGCGTGGCTGAGGTGGAGATTCACGACGGCCTGGGAAAGCTCCTGTGCGGGGGTACCTTCACCCTCTACTGCGTGGGTGCCCTGGATGAACTGCCGGAGGAATGATGCACTACCGATCCTTAAACCAGGCCATGAAAGAACGCTTTGGCTGTAAGGTTTACAAGCTGGCCCTGGACGGGGGCATGACCTGCCCCAATCGGGACGGCACCGTGGGGGAGCGGGGGTGTATCTTTTGCAGTGACGTTGGCTCCGGAGAGTTTGCAGCCCCTGCCTGCGGAAGTCTTTCCGCTCAGATGGCCCAGGCGAAAGCCCGGGTGGAGAAGAAAAACAAGGGCGGAAAATACATCGCCTACTTCCAAAGTTTTACCAACACCTATGGCCCTGTACCTTACCTGGAACGAATCTTTCGGGAAGCCATACAGCCCGATGATGTCGTGGCCCTTTCCATTGCCACCCGCCCCGACTGCTTGGGACCGGATGTGATGAAGCTGCTCTCGGACCTGAACACCCAGAAACCTGTGTGGGTGGAGCTGGGCCTTCAAACCATCCACCCGGACTCTGCCCGGTATATCCGCCGGGGCTATGACCTGGAGGTCTACGACTGGGCTGTCCGGCAGCTGAAAGAGGCCGGCATCGAGGTCATCACCCATGTGATCCTGGGCCTTCCGGGAGAGACCCGGGAGCAGATGCTCCAAACCGTCCGCTATGTGGGACAGAGCGGAGCAGACGGTATCAAACTCCAGCTCCTCCATGTGTTGGAGGGGACTGACCTGGCCCAGGACTGGCGGGAGGGGAAGGTCCCTGTCATGGACCTGGAGGAATACGTATCCCTTTTGGAGGACTGTTTGTCGATCCTTCCCCCAGATATGGTCATCCACCGGCTCACCGGGGACGGGCATAAACGTGACCTGCTGGCTCCTCTTTGGACGGGAGACAAGAAACGGGTCCTGAACACCATCAACCAAACCTTTGCCCGGGATCATGTCCGTCAGGGCAGTCAGCTATAAATTATTCAACAACCTTTTTGTCAGGAGGTATATCATGACCAAAATTGATATCTTTTCCGGTTTCCTGGGAGCCGGTAAGACCACCCTCATCAAGAAGCTGATCCAGGAAGCCTACAAGGGCGAAAAGCTGGTCCTCATTGAGAACGAGTTCGGCCAGATTGGCATCGACGGCGGTTTCCTCCAGGATGCCGGCGTGGAGATCACCGAGATGAACTCCGGCTGCATCTGCTGCAGCCTGGTGGGTGACTTCGGTCAGGCTCTGGAGCAGGTCCTGTCTCAGTACCAGCCCGACCGCGTCCTCATCGAGCCCTCCGGCGTGGGCAAGCTGTCCGACGTCATCGGTGCGGTCCAGGGTCTGAACAACCCCAACATCCAGCTGAACGCCTTCGTCACCGTGGCCGATGCCACCAAGTGCAAGATATACATGAAGAACTTTGGTGAGTTCTTCAACAACCAGGTGGAGCATGCTGCCGCCATCGTCCTCAGCCGTACCGACGGCATGAGCGAGAAGAAGCTGCTGGACACCGTGAAGCTGCTGCGGGAGCACAACCCCAACGCTCCCATCATCACTACTCCCTGGAACGACCTGGACGGCAAGACCATCCTGGAGACCATGGAGAACAAGGACACCCTGAAGGACGAGCTGGCTCGTTTGGCTGCTGAGCACGCCGCCCATCACGCCCACGACCATGGTCCCGACTGTTCCTGCGGCTGCCACGACCACGATCATGAGCATGAGCACCACCACCATGACCATGACCATGACCATGGCCACGGTGAGCACGAGCATCATCACCACCATGACCATGACCACGGCGAGCACGAGCATCACCACCACCATGACCATGACCACGGCGAGCACGAGCATCACCACCACCATGACCATGACCACGGCGAGCACGAGCATCACCACCACCATGACCATGATCACGAGGGTCACGAGCACCATCACCATCATGATCACGACCATGGCCCTGACTGCTCCTGCGGCTGCCACGACCATGATCACGACCACCACCATGCCGATGAAGTCTTCATCAGCTGGGGCGCAGAGACTCCCCGGAAGTACACCGAGGAGGAGATCAACGATGCCCTGGCTGAGCTGGCCGACGCATGGCACTATGGTATCGTCCTTCGTGCCAAGGGCATCGTGCCTTGCACCGACGGCACCTGGATCCACTTTGACTATGTGCCCGGCGAACCCAATGTCCGCCGTGGTGCTGCGGGCTTTACCGGTCGTCTGTGCGTCATCGGCGCAGAACTGAAGGAGTCCGAACTGGACGAACTGTTCCACCTGAACTAAGGAGATTGCCCTATGATGATGGAAGACATTCCTGTATATCTGTTTACCGGTTTTCTGGACGCCGGTAAGACCAAGTTCATCCAGGAGACCCTGGAGGACGAGCGGTTTAACAACGGAGAGAACACCCTGCTGCTGATCTGTGAGGAGGGTGAGGAGGAGTATGATCCCTCCACCTTCTCTGGTCCCAATGTGTTCATTGAACTCATCGATGACCAGTCTGAGCTGACCCCCTCCAACCTGGAGCGACTGCAGAAGAAGCACGCTGCGGAGCGTGTGGTCATCGAGTACAACGGCATGTGGATGCTGGACGACCTGTACCAGAACATGCCCGACGCCTGGATGGTCTACCAGGAGTTCCTGTTCTGCGACTCCCAGACCTTCCTGATGTACGACGCCAACATGCGCGGCCTCATGGTAGACAAGCTGAAGAGCTGCGAGATGGTGGTCCTGAACCGGGCCGACGACAGCGTGGACAAGCTGCAGATCCACAAGGTCATCCGCGCTGTGACCCGCCGGGCCAACATCGCCTACGAGGAGATCACCGGCGAGGTCTACTATGATGACACCCCTGAGGAACTGCCCTTCGACATCGAGGCACCCGTCATTGAGGTCAAGCCCGAGGATTTTGCCATCTGGTATCAGGACATCTCCGAGGAGCCCGACAAGTACAAGGGCAAGACCATCAAGATCGGTGGCTTCACCATGCTCCGGGAGAAGCTCCCTGCCGGCAGCTTCATCTTTGGCCGTCAGCTTATGACCTGCTGTGTGGATGACATTGCCTTTGCCGGCATGCTCTGCACCGGTTACGACCCCAAGACCTTGGAGGACAACCAGTGGATCGAGCTCACCGCAAAGATCTCCATCAAGCACAACAAGGTCTACAACAAGAAAGGCCCCGTCCTGGGTGTCCTCTCCGTGGAACCCGGTACCCCTCCCCAGCAGGAAGTGGCTACCTTCTATTAACTGCAAATAAAAAGGTCGTGTATCCGGAATGGATACACGACCTTTTTATTTGAGGAGGGATTCATAGAAGCGGACCGCCCCGTCCAACTCAGCTTTTGTGGGGTGGTTCCGGTTCATTCCGCCCACCAGTTTCCAGGGGCCGTATGTGTTGTAGCCTCTGCATCCGTATTCTCCCAGGAGAATGGCATTCCGTTTCTTTGCTTCCTCCTCGATGGCGGTGGTGAAGCCTTTTCTGGGCTTGGCACAGGTATACAGGAAGAACACCTGTTTATTTGCCGGAAGGTTATTCCTCAAAAAAGCCTCTACAGAGGGATAGAACCGGCCAAAGTCAATGCCTGAGGCAAAGCCGATAAGATCATAGTCTGACAGATCCGCTTGGGATTGGATTTCCGCATGGATTTCTGTGATGGGATGCCGTTCAGAAATGGCCTTGACTAACTGGTATGTGTTTCCATGGTGTTTGGAAGCGTAAATAATGGCAGTTTTCATCCTGTTAAAATCCTTTCCTTGATGACAGAAAGCATATCACAGAGGGACAAGTCCTGCTTCCAGGTTTCTGCTATCGTACCCTGGTATAGGTCAGGTCTTTTGTGATTTGGCTGGCGGAAAGACCGAAGAGGCGACGATGGACGTCGGCAAAGTGGGAGGGGCTGGAAAAGCCTGCGTCCATGGCGGCCTCGGTAATGGTTTGCCCCCGCAGGATGCCAGCGTAAACAGCCATGGTCTTCTGGTAGAGAAGATAGGAGGAGAAGGAAAGGCCGGTCTGGGCCTTAAACAGGTGGGAAAATCGCCCCTGGGACAGGTGTACCAATCGAGCAGCTTCCGGGCAGGAGAGTCCTTCGGATGATCTATGGATAGAGGATATGATGCGGTCATCGGTCACGCAGCATTGGGCCTCTCCCAGACCGAGCTTGCTCAGAAGAAAGTTCAGAAATGCTTGGTAGGCATCGGCTGTTTCCTGCCGTTCAAACATCCGAAACTGTACAAGGATATCAGCGCAGTCGGTTTCGGGCAATGGGGTGAGCTCATGGATCTGCCTTGCCACTGTGGTGGTGTTGTCAAAGAGAAAGACGAGGGCCGACTGCCCGTTGGTCTCCACCACATGAGGGACCCCGGAGGGGGTCATGATTCCTGGACAGATAAAGTTCCTTCCGTTTACCGTGGCCCTCATGGACTCGACTGTGGAAATGATGATATGGGCGGCCATGTGACGATGCTGGATGGGATCGGCATATCCGGTCCGTATCAAAATGTGATGATTGCCTTCATAGAGTTTCGTCATCTGACACCTCCTGTGGGAAAAGGAAAATACCAGAGAAGGCGTTCGGTCTTCTCTGGTATTTTACATGTTTATTCTGTGGGGGGCTCCTCTGTACTCTCTTCCGGGGATCCCGGAAGTTCGGGAGTCTCGGCTTCAGCGGGAGACAGACTTGCCAGGATGGCTTCTGCCTCTGCGATCTGCCGGAGCAGTTCTGCGTTCTTGCGGTCTCTGCGGTCCTGCATGGGCTTAGCGGCCCGGAGGGAGAGGTCATCCAGCAGGGCGTAGCACACGGGGGTGAACACCAGGGTGACCACCGTGGAGATCATCATACCGAAGATCATGACATAGCCCAGGGGGATCAGCAGCTCGGAACCTTCGCCGCCCAGGCCCATGGCCATGGGGATCAGGGCCAGAACGGTGGTCATGGTGGTCATCATGATGGGCCGCACACGGAGGGGACAGGCCTCCAGAATGGCTTGGGTTCGCTCCTGCCCGGCCTCTCGTCGGACGTTGACGTAGTCCACCAGAACGATGGAGTTGTTGACCACCGTGCCTGTGAGCATGATGAGGCCCAGCATGACGATCATGGAGATGTCCTGGCCGGTGATGGGAAGGCTGAACAGCGCGCCGGACAGAGCCACAGGCAGGATCATCATGACGATGACGGGCATAAGGAAGGACTCAAACTGGGAGGCCAGGATGAAGTACACCAGGCCGATGGCCACCACCAGGGCCAGACCCAGGCTGCGGAAGTTTTCCAAAATCTCGGCGTAGCTGCCGCCTACCGTGGCCTTGTAGCCCTCGGGCATGGGGTATTCGTCGATGATCTCCTGGACATCCCGGGTAACAGACAGGATGTTGGAGCCCACGGTGCCGCCGGTGATCTCCACCTGACGGCTCTGGTTGCTTCTGGTGATGGACTGAGGGCTCAGCTCCACATAGACGTTGGCCACAGAGGACAGGGGGATGGTGCCGCCGGTGGCAATGGGGATGGGCATGGACCGCAGGGCATCCAGACTCTCTGCGCTGACGCCGCTGCCCTGGACCACCACGTCCAGGTCGGAGCCGTTGACGGTGACCGAGGTGGCGGTGGTGCCGGTGAGTTCTGCGCGGACGGCTGCGCCGATGGTAGCGGTGGTCAGGAAGTACTGGGATGCCGCATAGGGATTCACATCAATGGTGACGGCGGGGATGGTGTTCTCCACGGAGTTGGACACGTCTACCGTGTTCTCCAGGGCGGAGATGGACTGTGTAAGGTCGGTGGCGATCTGGGACAGGACGTCATAATCCGTGCCGGTGATGGCCACCTGAAGGTCTACAGCGCCCATGAGGAGGGAGACCATGCTGTAAGCGCTGACCTCAATTTCACAACCGGCAACGTCCTGGAAGCAGTCCCGCAGATCCTCGGCCACCTCTTCGCTGGAGCGTTTGCGCTCGTTGATGGGCACCAGGTTTAAAACGATGGAGGAGGATTCCGGTTCGTTGGTGGCATAGAGACTCTTCAGCTCGGGGCAGTTCTCCTGGGCGATGGTGATGATCCGGTCGCTGTATTCGTCTGTGGTTTCCAGTTCGGTGCCGGTGGGCATGGTCACTTCGATATTCACCATGCCCTGGTCCATGTCGGGCATGAGAATCACGTTGGTACCCAGGCAGCACAGCAGGAAAAAGAGGACCAGACCACTGGCGCCCAGAAGGGTCTTCTTGTGGTTGTTCAGGCAGTATTCCAGGATTTTCATGTACTTTTCCGAGAGGATTTTGGCGTATTCCTTCCACTTGGAGGTGTCCAGCTTGCTCTTAAGCAGATCCAGACGGACTTTGTTCTCCTCCAGCAGGAAGTAGCACATGAGGGGGACCAGGGTCAGAGCGATAACCAGGGAGAAGACGATCAGGAAGACGACGGTCAGGGCGAAATCCCGGAAGATCATGCCGGCCAGCCCACCGGCCAGGCCGATGGGCAGGAAAACGGCTACGGTTGTTAGGGAGGAAGCGGTGATGGGCAGGACCACTTCCTTAGTGCCCAGGACACAGCTTTCGTAGCGGCTGTAGCCGTCTCCGGCATAGCGGTAGATGTTTTCCAGGACCACGATGGAGTTGTCCACCACCATGCCCACGCATATGGCGATGCCACCCAGGCTGATCATGTTCAGGGTGATGTTGCACAGGTTGAGCATCAGCATGACGGCCACCACACAGAAGGGCATGGCCAGGGAGATGGTGGCTGTGGCGCCCACTCTGCGCAGGAAGAAGAAGACCACCAGGGCGGCCAGGGCCACGCCGGTGAGGATGTTCTGCAGGGCGGCGTAGACGGTGTTTTTGATGTAGTCGCTGGAGTCGTAAGTAATGAAATAGTTAAAGGACGGAATGTCCTCGTGGAGCTCCTCCAAGGTGTCTAAGACATCCTTCATGACCTCCACTTCGTTGGAGCCTGACTGTTTGTTGATGGTCAGGATCACGCTGCGCTGGTTATTAACCCAAGCGGAGCTGTCCTGGAGGGCGGAGTCCAGATAGACGGTGGCGATCTCGCCCAGGCGGATGGTGCCGCCAGTGGGGAGGAAGAGGAGGGTGTTAGCCACGTCATCCACCGATTGATACTTGCCGTTGGTGGTGACCGAGAGGGTGTTGGAGCCGTTCTGCATGTCACCGCCGGGGTAGAGGATGTTGCCGGCCGCCAGATAGTTGGAGATATCCGTCATGGAAAGGCCGTACCCGGTCATGGCGGTGGTGTTCACGGCCACGGTGATCTGGCTTCCCACGCCGCCGCTGACGGTGGCAGCAGCCACGCCGTGGATGCGCTCCAGAGCGGGGATCACATATGTGTCGGCGGTCTCCTGGAGCTGGTTCAGGTTGCTGCCCTCCAGGGCGATAGTGGCTAGAGGCATCATGTCGTTGACATTGAAGTTATAGATGATGGGGTCGCTGCAGTCCGTGGGCAGGGTCAGGGTGTCAAACTTTTCACGAAGCTTGATGGCGGCCTCGTCTACATCGGTGCCGTCGTCATAGGTGATCATGACCATGCTGACGTTTTCCGATGAGGTAGAGCTGATATCCTCCACACCGGTGACCGAGGCTATGCAGGTCTCTAGGGGCCGTGTCACCAGACTCTCAATGTCATTGGGGTTGGCGCCGGGATAGGTGCAGAGGACATAGGCCATGGGAAACTCCATGTTGGGCATGAGAGAGAGTTTCAGATTGGTGAAGAAGACCACGCCGAAAATGGCGATGATCACATAGGCCAGAATGGTGGTGACCTTATGCTTTATGCAGAAAGATGCAATATCCATGGCTTACACCTCTGCGGACACGATGCGGACCTCGGCGCCATCGGTGAGGTAGAACTGGCCCACCGTGACCAGCCGCTCACCTCCAGCCAGACCGTAGGTGATCTCAGTGATGCCGTCACCCACCAGACCGGTCTGGACCGGGACCATGTGGGTGATGTTCTGGTCGTCCACGGTGTAGACATACTGGCCGTCGGTGCCGGTCTGGATGGACTCGGTGGGGACCAGGATGACGTTCTCCTGGGTGTCGGTGTAGAAGGTCACATCGGCGAACATACCGGAGAACAGATTTCCGGTCTCAGCCTGGGGTACCTGGATGGTCACACCAAAGAGACGGGTCTGGTAGTTGGAGGCCTTGTCCATGGCGGAGATGGTGGCGGGGAAGGTCTTCCCCAGAGAGGAGACCGTGACGTTCACGGTGTCGCCCACCGCCAGCTTGGGGATAAGAGCCTCGGAAACCGAGGTATAGATCTTCTTGTCGTTGGCCGATTCAATGACAGCCAGGGGGGCGGAAGGGGAGACGAAGGCATTGGCCGCCATATTCAGGGAGGTGACGTTGCCGGACATGGGGGCGGTCACATAACCGTTCCGGTCAATGTTCATCATGGCGGTCTCCATCTGGGCCACAGAGGCTTCGGCGCTCTTGATGCTGATTTCCAGCTGGCTCAGAGAGGAACCCATGCTGGCCATGGCGGTTTCCAGAAGGGCACCAATGGCATCCAGAGCGGCTTGAGTCACCTCACCCAGTTCGTATTGGGCGAGGGCCTCGTCGAAAGCGGCCTGGAGTTCTTCCACCTCAGCTCCCATGGAGTTGGACTGGCTGTTATAGGCGTCGATGGCCATCTGGTAGCTCATGACCGCCATGTCGTAGTTGGACCAGGCAGAAGAAGCATCCAGCTTGCAGAGGACCTGACCGGCGGTGACGGCGTCGCCCAGTTCTACATAGACTTCTTCGCAGCGGAGGGACTGGGCCACGAAGACATTCTCCTGGGTGCCGGGGGTCACCTGACCGGAGACACGGGTCTCGGCGGAAATGGTGCCCCGCTCCACCATCTGGATCTCAACGGGAGTGGCTGTGCTCTCTGGTTCTGTATCCTCATCGCTGCAGGCGGGTAAGAGCAGGAAGAGGGAGAACAGAGCCAATAAAGGTAAGAAACGTTTCTTCATGGGGTACCTCCGGGGGAATGGGTCTCGAGATGATGGAGATTTTGCTGGACCCGGGAAAGGATGGAGTCCAGGGTGGCTAGCTCTTCGGGAGAGATCCCCTGGAACATCAGGGCATCGATCTCGCCAAAGGCTTTGTGAACGCTGAGACCGATGGCTTTTGCGTCTTCTGTTAAAATGATCTTCTTCAGTCTGGCGTCCTGGGGCACAGAGACCCGCTGGAGAAGTTCCTTTTTCTCTAGGGTGTTCAGCAGACTGCTGACCGTGGAGCGGCGGAGCTTGAAGCAATCTTCGATATCCTTCTGAAAGGTGTCCCGATCCCGCTGGAAGTAGAGAAAAGCGATGGTGGCCAGCTGGGACACGGTCATGCCCTGGGCCAGGGTATCGCCAGGCATATTGGTGACCAGCCGATGAAGCTGATTGACCACAGCCAGGAAAGACATCACATGGCTGCTGCTGGTATATTCCGTATCCATGGGCTCACCTCCAAATGTTAGAATTCGTACAATTATTTCCATATTACACCACTTAGAAAGGAGTGTCAACAGGAAGCGACCTTTAAAACATATTATAATACACCTTCTTGATAAAATGGTTAAACCATTTTATCGTGCCATTGTAATGGCACGCCGCCAATGGCGGCAAGAAGTGTATTGCACGTCTTTTTTTGCGGCACTTGCCGCAGGTTGCTTGTAAAGCAGCCCAATAAAACGGTATCATACCGTTTTATTAAAAACTAATATAAGGAAAGAATTGCAAGAGAGATTCCTTCGGGGTATAATACATCCAATGGAATTGATTTGGGAGGATCTTTCATGCACAACATCGACTACAAAAAGACTCACCCGCTGAAAATATTTCTGTCTTATTACGGGCCCCATAAGCACCTGTTCATCCTGGATATGACCTGTGCCTTTCTGATCTGCCTCATCGACTTGACGTTTCCCTATGCCTCCCGAGAGGTGCTCAACAACCTTTTGCCCAACCAGGAATACCGGGTGTTTTTTATCGTGATCGCCATCTTCATCGCCGCCTATATCGCCAAGGGATTCCTTTACTTTACCGTTTCCTACTGGGGCCATCTCTTTGGCGTGCGGGTGGAGGCCGACCTTCGCCGGGATCTCTATGCCCACCTGGAGAGTTTAAGCTTCAGTTTCTATGATAAGAACCGCACAGGTGTTCTCATGTCCCGGGTGACCAATGACCTCTTTGAGATCACCGAGCTGGCCCACCACGGCCCGGAGGATTTGTTCATCTCCTCGGTGACTCTGGTTGGTGCCTTCTGCATCATGTGCACCATCGAGTGGCGGCTGGCTCTGCTGGCCTTCGGTATCGTTCCCTTTTTCCTGGCCTTTACCCTTTACCAGCGCCGACGGATGCGCAAGGCCAACCTAAAGCTCAAGGCAAAGACGGCGGAGATTAACGCCTCCATCGAGTCTGGCATCTCCGGTATGCGGACAGCCAAGGCCTTCCAGAACGAAGAGACCGAAAAGGCCAAGTTTAACGCCATGAACGCCCAGTTCGTCCAGGCCAAGCGGGGGTATTACAAAACTATGGCCATCTATATGGGCGGTCTGGAGTTCTGCATGTCCATCATGCCTGTCCTGGTCATCGGTGCCGGCGGCTACTATATCATGGAGGGTGCGGTGAACTACGCAGACCTGCTGGCCTTCACCCTGTATGTGACCACCTTTATCACCCCGGTCCGGAAGCTTTCCGCCTTTGTGGAGCAGTTCATGATGGGCTCTGCAGGCTTTACCCGCTTCCTGGAGCTCATGCGGCTGGACCCTGAGATCCAGGACAAGGCCGATGCAGAGGAGATGAAGGATGTGCAGGGAGACATCACCTTTGAGCATGTCTCCTTCCGCTACAATGATAAGGCGGAGGTCCTGCGGGATGTGGATCTGCATATCAAGGCGGGGGAGAAGTTCGCCTTTGTGGGCCCCAGCGGCGGCGGCAAAACCACCATCTGCCAGCTGATTCCCCGGTTCTACGATGTGACCGATGGCAGCATCCGGGTGGACGGCCAGGACATCCGGGATGTGACCCAGAGTTCTCTCCGCCGTCAGATTGGCATTGTCCAGCAGGATGTCTTCCTCTTTGCGGACACCGTTATGGAGAACATCCGCTACGGTCGGCCAGAAGCCACCGACGAAGAGGTCATCCGGGCGGCCAAATTGGCAGAGATCCACGAGGACATCATGAACATGCCCGATGGATATCAAACCTATGTGGGCGAGCGGGGCGTGATGCTCTCCGGCGGCCAGAAACAGCGGGTGAGCATCGCCCGCGTCTTCCTGAAGGACCCAGCCATCGTTATTCTGGACGAGGCCACCAGTGCCCTGGACAGTGTCACCGAGGCCAAGATCCAGGCATCCTTCGACCGGCTGTGTGAGGGCCGCACCTCTATCGTCATCGCCCATCGGCTCTCCACCATTCGCAATGCTGACCGCATCGCCGTGGTGGATCGGGAGCAGATCCTGGAGCAGGGCAGCCATCAGGAGCTCATTGCCCTGAACGGCGAGTACGCCAGCCTGGTCCGTGCCCAGGAGCAGGTAATGGGGAATGAGTCTTGACACCTGTGGGTACTGTGTTAAAATGTAAACAAATCAATGAAAGGATTGAGACTATGAAAAAACGACTGTTATCCCTTGTGATGCTGCTGGTCCTGCTCTGCACCATGGTGGTCCCGGCTTTTGGGGCCTATTCTCCCGGTTCCATTGCGGGAACCTCCTGGTATGGCCAGTATACCGGCTGGCACAGCAGTGAATCCAACCTGGTCCAGCGATACATGAACATGACCATCAAGACCTGCGATGCTTACGGCAACATCACCGGTGAGGCCAAGGTGACCACGGTGGCAGGTCAGGGCGTGGACATGAACTGGGTCAACTATCAGTTCAAGGGCACCTTTGATTTTTATACCGGAGCCTTTACCATGCAGGGGACCAAGATCACCAGCCAGAGCTCCAACGTGAACTGGAACCTGGCAAAATTCCAGGGCAGCCTCCAGGGAGATAATATCTCCGGTCTGGTAGATGGCAACAGCAAGCGAGTTTTCTCCTTTGGTCTGGTCTCCGAGTGGGCCAAGGACGAGATCACCGATGCCGACTTTTACGGCCTGATCCCTGAGACCCTCCAGGGCAAGGATCTGTCCAAGCCCGTTACCCGCGCCGAGTTCTCTGCCATTGCTGTTCAGCTCTATGAGACGCTGACCAATCAAGAAACCTACGCCTATGGCTCTCCTTTCTATGATATCTATGGTCACATCGACCAGAAGAGCATCGAAAAGGCTTACGCCCTGAACATCACCGTGGGTGTGTCCGACACGGAGTTTGCGCCCGACAGCAAGATCACCCGTGAGCAGCTGGCCACCATGCTCTGCCGCGCCATCAAGAAGTATAAGTTTGAGGACTGGACCTATGCCACCGATGACCAGTACTACCTGGATACCACCGGTGTCAAGAAATTTGCAGACGATGCAGATATTTCGGACTATGCAAAGCCCTCTGTTTACTTCATGACAAAGATGGGCATCATCAAGGGCATTGATGCCACCCACTTTGCACCCAAGGCTGTGACGGCTGAACAGATCGCTCGAGAATACGCTACAGCTACCCGCGAACAGGCTCTGGTTATGTCCCTGCGTGTGTATAACCTTGCTGAATTTTTACAGACCCACTGAGGTCTGAGGCCAAGTCCAAGGAGGCAACATCATGAAGAAAGTTTGTGAGTTTATCAAGTCTGCCGGTGTTTACTATCTGGCTACCGTGGAGGGAGACCAGCCCAGAGTTCGTCCCTTTGGCACGATCCTTCTCTTCGAGGACAAGCTCTACATCCAGACGGGCAAGATCAAGAACGTGTCCAAGCAGCTGGCAGCCAACCCTAAGGCAGAACTCTGTGCCTTCCAGGACGGCGTCTGGCTTCGTGTGGCCTGCGAACTGGTGGAAGATGACCGCCTGGAGCCCAAGAAGGCCATGCTGGATGCCTACCCCAACCTCCGTGGGATGTATGATGAAAATGACGGCAACACCCAGGTCCTCTACCTGAAGAACGCCGCGGTGACCTTCAGCTCCTTTACTGTGGAACCTGAGTCCTATTCCTTCTGAGAGAAAAAGGAGAAAACCGTATGCGTGTCATGTGCCTGGGGGATTCCAATACCTATGGCTTTGATCCCCGGTCCTACTTTGGGGGCCGTTACCCGGCAGAGTCCAGATGGGTGGATATCCTCGCCGCCAGGACCGGATGGGAGATTCAGAACGAAGGGGAAAATGGCCGCAGCATTCCCCGCTGGGAGTTTGAACTGGAGCTTCTTCAGCGAACCACCATAGATGATAGGGTGGATCTGCTGATCCTCATGCTGGGAAGCAACGATCTGCTCCAGGGGGCAGATGCGGAGCTCACTGGCAAGCGGATGGAGGCATTCCTCTCCTGGCTGCCCATCCCTCTGTCCCGGGTGGTTTTGGTGGCCCCGCCGCCCATGCAGCCCGGTGCCTGGGTCTTTGAGGACCGACTGCTGGCAGAGTCTTCCAAACTGGCGGCGGTATACCGAAAGCTGGCAGAATCCATGGAAGTCAGATTTACGGATGCCGGTACATGGGGGATCACACTCACCTTTGATGGAGCTCATTTCACAGAGAACGGCCACAAAACCTTTGCAGAGAAACTGTATCAGTTCTTAAACGAATGAAGACAAAATCCCGCTTCCAAATTGGAAGCGGGATTTTTTATCATTTAGAGAATCCGACCAGGCCCATGGCTCCGTAGCCGCCGTGGCAGGTGATGACACAGCCGGTCTTCATCCAGGTGAAGCTCTGGAAGCCCTGGGCCGTTACAGCAGCCTCGGTCTCGTTCCAGACTTCTTCGTCTACGCCGGGGGCATGGATGATATAGAGATGTTCTTTGTCCAGGTCATGCTTTTCCACAAAATCCTGGACAAGCTTGGAGACCACCTTCTTCATATTACCCCGATACTTTTTCTTGGCCAGGAGCTGACCGTCGATGATCTCGATGCAGGGGTGCAGACCCAGGAGATTGCCCGTGAGAGCCACCACATTGCTCACACGGCCGCCTGCCCGCAGATAGTCAAGGTTCTTGGGCAGGAAGCACATCTGGACCTTAGCGGAGATCCTGCGGGCCTCCTCAGCGGCTTCCTGAATGGTGACATCGGGGGTTGCTTCCAGGTATTTTGCAACCTCAAGGACGGCAGCGGCCTGACCAACGGAGACCTGCTTGGTGTCCACGCTGGTCACATAATCCCGCTCCTCGGCGGCCATGAGTGCGTTCTGGTAGGAACAGGTTGTGACGGCAGAGTAAGCCAGATGGAGGATCTGCTTGTCGGGATGGGCCTCGTGGATCTCATCAAAGACCTTGGTGAAGTCCATGGGGGAGGAAGCGCTGGTCTGGGGGACTTTCTTGGTCTTGTTATAGTAAGCGCAGACGTCTTCCGGGGGGAATGTACCGTCATCCAGGGTTTGGTCGCCCATGGAAACATGCATGGGGACCAGATAGATATTGTGTTCGCGGGCCAACTCGGGGGTGATGTCGGAGCCGGTCTCCGCCACTAAGATGATGTTATGATTCATGGGGAAAGACCTCGTATAAGATAATATGATTCCAGAAACCATAAAATGGAATACAGGATAATCTAATAGCTGATTTATAATATCATATATTAGATTTAGAGTCAAGTGTATACAGATGCTCTCATTTTGTATGTTGACTTTTTTTCATGCTGAAAATATAATATGCCTATGGAAAAAAACATAAAAACCGTGCTGGCTCACGTAATGCAGGACTTCGCCCTGCCGCGCTATGACCAGCTTCCCGATGTGGGGCTCTATTTGGAGCAGACCGCCAAATATATCAATCAATGCCTGCAGCCTCTGGGCTTTGCCGAGACCACCGGATCCATGATTCGCAATTATGTGAAAATGGGCCTGGCATCCAATCCCGTCCAGAAGCAGTATTTTGCTGAGCACATCGCCCATCTTATCGCTATCACTGTCCTGAAGCATGTGGTTCCTCTGGAGCATGTCCATAAGATGTTTGACATACAAAAGAAGGTTTATACCGATGCGACAGCCTATGATTACTTTTGCATGGAGCTGGAGAATGTTCTTTATTTCCGCTTTGGTCTGAAAGAGGACCTGGAGGAGATCGGCGTGACGGAGACTATGGAAAAGGAGATCCTCCGCAGTGCCATCATTGCCGTATCTCACATGGTCTATGTGAACACCTGCTTCCATTTGCTGCCCGAAAACGATGGATAAGAAAAATGGTCCCTCTCAAGTGACAAGTGCTTGAGAGGGACCATTTTGTTTGTGTTAGTTGTCGTCCTGCAGGAAGGCAGTCAGTTCGGGGATGCCTTCTCCCGTGAAGGAACTCACAGTAAAAACAGGATCTGCTCCGGCCAGTTCCAGAAGCTCTTTGCCCAGTTTAATCTGTGCCTCCGTTGCCACATCTGCCTTAGTGATGACACCAGCGGTGGGGATGGGGAAGGAGGAGGACTGACCGGGGGAGAACATGAATCTGTCCTGGGTGGGGTCCAGCACGAAAAGGACCATATCAGCCTCCACCGAGGTAGTGATCAAGGCCCGAAGAAAGGAACGATGTTCCAGATACTCTCCGGGGGTATCAATGGTATGGTGGATGACTTCCAGAGCCTGGGTTTTTTTGTAACTCAGTTCCATGCCGTTCAGGCACTGGCAAAGGGTGGTCTTACCACAGGCGACGGTGCCGACAAGAATGACATTTTTCATGTGCGAGTGATCACAGTAGGGGAGAACTGCAGAAGATCACGCAGGGTTTCCAGCACTTCCTTCACACCGGTTTCCACGCTGGCCACATCGCCGCCGATGACCAGAGAGCCATTGAAACGATCCACAAAGATGATGGAAACGTCAGCAGCCTTGGTGGCAATGTCGGCGCCGATGATGGCGGCTTCGCTGGGAGTGATGGTCATGATGCCGATGGCTCCCATGTGATCGCCGATCACACCCAGCTTCTTGTAGATATCCTGGTTGGGATTGGCAATGATGTGGGCCAGGGTGACCTGCTTGCCAGGAACGAATTCCTGAATGATTCTCTGCTTTTCACCGTTAAAAATTTCTGCCATAGGGGGCTCCTTTCGGGAAGCCAAGGCTTACATCAGGCTGTCCAGCAGACCGGGGTGGGGGCTGGGGATGACCACGGAGGAGACCAGCATGCCTTCTGCTGCGGGGGTGCTGATGCCCGCGTCGATGGAGGCCTTGACGGCAGCCACTTCGCCGGTGAGGATGACGAAGGACTTGCCGCCGATGCCGGTGCCCAGACGGACATCGATCAGGTCAACGTCGGCAGCCTTGACGGCAGCATCGGCGCTGTACACGGAAGCGGTGACAGAGAAGAACTCCATAACGCCCACAGCGTTCATGCGGTCAGGTGCACTGGTCATGTTGATGGCCTTGATGACCTGAGGGTGGACACGGGGGATCACGCAGTGGTCCACCACGTGATGGCCGCCCAGCTCACAACCGGCATCGATAGAGGCCTGAACTGCAGCCACTTCGCCGGTAAAGAGCAGGTAGTACTTGCCGGGGCAGCCGGAACGGGAGAAGACCAGATCAACAGCTGCGGTCTTCAGCACGATATCAGCCACTTCGACGCCCTTGGCGATGCTGTTTAATTCGAGAAAACCAATCGTTTCCATCATAAGTCAGTACCTCAATCTTTCACAATCACGATTCGGTTGCCCACGGACTCCACCCGGCCGCTGATGCTGGCGTGGATGAGTGCGCCCATGGCGCCGTCCGGGGTTTCTGCGATGAGATCGCCCACGTTTACATGGTCGCCTTCCTTCACCACGGGGACGGAAGGAGCGCCGATGTGCATGCTCACGGGAATCTCCACGCGGCTGGGATCACCGATCCGAAGCTCACGGATCTCATAGTCGTAGTACTTGTGCACGCCGACACGGGCCGCAGTCTTCTCAGAGGGAGCCAGACGGGCTTCCCGGATGGGATTTGCTTCCCAGTGGTCACGGTCAGCCTGATAACGGATGCCTGCTTTGCCCAGCTCGCCCTTGAGCATGGTGTTGATCTTCCGGGGGAAGAGACCCATGGGGCAGGCGTAGGCTTCGCAGATGCCGCAGGCGCAGCACAGGGCTGCG
This sequence comes from Ruminiclostridium sp., assembly GCA_017547425.1. Classification (GTDB taxonomy): domain Bacteria; phylum Bacillota; class Clostridia; order Oscillospirales; family Oscillospiraceae; genus Evtepia. The sequence continues at coordinate 10,662 of JAFYPT010000060.1, read as the reverse complement.
TTGCGGATGGCAGGAGTCTCCAGCAGTTCTTCCAGGGAAGCGCCGGATGCCATGGCACGCATGATGCGGTGGGGCTCGATGGGGTGGCCCAGCATGTGGCGAGGGCACAGCTGGGTACAGGCAGTGCACTGGATACAGGCAGAGCGAGCGCGGCTGATCATGCGAGCCATGTTTACCTCATTGGTGCGGGCGTGATAGCCTTCGGCAGGCAGGACCAGGATGCCGGAGGTGGTCTTGGTGACCACAGCGGTCTCAGCCTCTTCCTGGGTCATGGACTTGCCCATCATGGGGCCGCCGCTAACCACGAAGTAGGAACCGTAGTTGGTGCCGCCGGCCAGTTCAAAGCACTCACGGTAGCTGGTGCCCAGAGGCACATACAGCACAGTGGGGTTACGGACCTCACCGGTGACGGTGAGGAACTTGTGGGTGAAGGGGACGTTGTCCATGGCCTGGGAGATGGCGTAGATGGTGGCCACGTTGTTGACCACGCAGCCCACCATACCGGGGATGCCGGCAGGGGGGACCACACGACCAGTGACTTCGTAGACGATGGTCTGCTCGTCACCGGCGGGGTAGAAGCTCTCCAGCTCATGGATGGAGATGTTGACACCGGCCTGGGCGATGGCCTGCTTCAGGGCTTTGATCTCGTCCTGGTAGTGGTGCTTGACAGCGATGACCACGTTCTGGATCTCCAGCTCGGTCTGCAGAGCTGCCAGGGCACGGACCATGTCGGGTGCCTTGTTCAGCATGATGTATCGGTCGGTACGGAGCAGAGGTTCGCACTCTGCGCCGTTGATGATCAGATACTCCACGCCGGGATTCAGTTTTTTATGGGTGGGGAAGCCTGCGCCGCCACAGCCGACGATGCCAGCCTCCCTGATTTGATCAACGATACCCATGGATCTCACTCCTTTGGGAATTTACTTTGCAGTCGGATCGATTTCCAGACTGTCGATGATGCCGACGATGGCCATGTCGGTGGGGACCTGACCATCCATCCGCTCTCTGAAGATGCTCCGGGCGGTACTGCCGGAGACCACCAGCACCTGTTCGCCGATGCCGGCGCCGACCACGTCAGCAGCCACGTGGGTCTGCTTTTCGGTGCCTTCTTCCTGGACCACCATCAGCTTCAGGCCTTCCAGTCTGGGCTCCTTTTTGGTAGCCCAGACGTGGCCGATAACTTTGCAAATGATCAATGGATAGCCCTCCTTAGCGGTCCTGGATCACGTCCACCCGAGCCTGGGCGAACATATCACGGGCCAGAGGGGTGATGATGGCGTTGGCAGCCAGGTGGACGGGACCACCGGCCTTGATGAGCTGGGCAGCCTCCACCTCAGAGATCAGGCGGCTGGCGTTAGGCATACCGCTGCCCTTGGGGACCACGATGGCAGGGGCCTTGAACTTGGGAGGCTTGGCCTCGGGAACAGGCTGCTGCTTGGGGCGGATGCCGGCCATCTTGATGCCGAAGACCTGCAGGGTCCGGGCATAGCTCTCCAGGAGATTGTACAGGGCGGTGCTGCCCTTGCCTGCCATTTTTCGGAAGGAGAGGGCGCTTTCCAGCATATAGGTGTCAATGCCGTTGAGCAGGGCGGTGATGACGGCGTCGGTGACGTCGTCGCTCACCCGTGCCATGGCAATGTCAGCCAGCTGGGTGGTGGTGAGATCGGTGATGATGACACGGTCATAGCGCAGGATGTTCTTGTGTGCGCAGTAATCCGACAGACCGAAGGCCACGGAGTCCTGGCACAGATCCTCGGGCAGGGTCACGTTTTCGGGACCCACCACCAGGATCTTGGACATGCCCTCATACTGAGGGGCATCTACGGAAGAACCCTGATCGATGGCAGCCATGACCTGCTGGGTCACAAGACCCACAATGTATTCCAGATCAGCTTGGTTCATAGAAATCACCTGTTCTTGATCAGGTGGCCAATGATGTGACCGCCGGTCACGTTGGCGGCATTGGCCTCGTCATAGTCAATGTGGACAGCCAGGACGAAGTCCTCCCGAACACGGACGATGACATCGTTCAGGGTCAGTTTACGGTCAGTACCCATACGGATGCTTACGTGCTCGCCGTCCACCACGCCGTATGCCTCTGCATCGGCAGCGGTCATGTGAACGTGAGCCTTGGCTACGATCACAGAACCCTTAGCGGTGACAACACCCTTGGGGCCAACGATCAGCACGTCAGCAGCGCCTTCCAGGTCACCGGACTGACGGATGGGAGCCTTCACGCCCAGGATGCGGGCATCGCTGAAGGAGAGCTCCACCTGGTTCTTGCTGCGCAGGGGACCCAGGATGCCAACGCTGGCGATCTGGCCGCGCTCGGTGACCAGCTTGACACGCTCCTCGGCCAGGTACTGGCCGGTCTGGCTCAGGTCACGTTTCTTGGTGAGCTTGTAGTCCTTGCCGAAGAGGACGTCCAGGGATTCACGGTCCAGGTGGACGTGACGGGCGGAGATCTCAATGGGGATCTCCATGCCCTGGTCATCGCACTTGGGAGCGGCAGCCTTGTTCTTGCCAAGGCCGGACTGTGCCACTACGTTTGCTACGATATCATAAATATCTTTTTCAGAAAAATAATTCATGGGCGATTTACCTCTGTCACACGGCATCTGTCCCATGATAGGACAAATGCTTTATTTGTAATAGCCGGACAGTTTGCGGCAAAGAATGATGTAGACGCAGCTGGACATGCGGTTGAGCCCCTCGATGATATCCACACGGGTGAAGGTCCCGCCCTGGCAGAATGCCTTGGCGGCAGCCAGCTCCACTTCACGCACCTGGGTGCGCAGGGAGTTCAGGCTGATGCACAGCTTGCCCATCCGGTAGTTGGGGATGGGGTGGCCGATGCCGAAGACCTTTTTCACATGGTGGGAGTTGTACCGGATCTGCTGGCTGTCCATGTCCATGATGTTCATGGCAGGCAGAGGTTCGTCTTTTACCTCGGCAGCCAGGATCTTGCGGGCATACTCCAGGATCTCCTCCAGGTCGCTGAGGATCTTAGGTTCCTCGGCTTCCTCGGCGATGAGCTGGACTTCCAGGATACGAGCCATGAGGCTGTCCAGTTTGCCACGGAACTCAATTTGGGGGTGGATCTTGGGCACCAGGAGATTGCCCCGCAGGTGGGTCATCTCCTCGGGCTTCTGATCCAGCTCCTGGCCGGTAGCGGCGTTGCGATACCGGGCTTTTCCGTCCTGGGTGGGGATGGGGGTCATGGTCATGGAAGACACGGCGGACTCTGTTGTCTCGCCCCCCATGGTGTAGCACAGCTGGATGTTGTGCTCCTTGAGGAAGTCCTTGGCGGAGGGGGTCAGGATGGCACCTTCCTCCACATAGTAGGTGGAAGAGCGGTCCCTGGACCAGCGGGCGCGCAGTTCTACATCGGTCAGTAGATATTTTTTCATTGCATTACCCGCCTGTCAGTATTGGGAGGGCGGCCGATGGGCGGCCACCCTTCAAATCATTGATTAACTGGGACAGGAGAGAATTACTCCTCGGTGTTGCCCAGGACAGGCAGAATGTACTCCACCTCGCCGTGGGGACGGGGGATGACGTGGACGGAGATCAGCTCGCCAACGCGGGAAGCTGCAGCTGCGCCAGCGTCGGTAGCTGCCTTGACTGCGCCGACGTCGCCGCGGACCATGACGGTGACCAGACCGCCGCCGACGTGGACCTTACCGATCAGGTGAACGTTTGCTGCCTTGACCATTGCGTCAGCTGCCTCGATAGCGCCGACCAGACCCTTGGTTTCGATCATGCCTAATGCCTGCTGATTAACCATTGTATTTACCTCCAAATGTTATGGTAGAAATGTTGTATGAATGTTGAGTGATTATCTGTTGAAGTGAGCCAGGACAGCGCGGGTGATCGCCTCGATGTCGGACTTGCTCAGAGAGGTCATAGCCTTCTCGCCGGATGCTGCGCAAACGGTGTCAGGGTAACGGGGAGCGGGAGCCTGGCAGCAGGGAATCTCGGGAGCGGGATAGTTGCCGCGGACCTCGTCCAGTTCCTTCAGGCCAAATGCCACGCGACGGATGTCGATGAGGTTCATGGGGCCCACATTGTCAGCGGTGGCGCTGCCGCCCACTGCGCCGCAGCCAAGAGTCAGAGCGGGCTGGATGCCGGTGGATGCGCCCACGCCGCCCAGGGTGCCGGGGGTGTTGACCAGCAGACGGGAGACGGGCTTCTTCAGAGCGAACTCGCGGATGACGCTCATGTCCTCGGAGTGGATGGTCATGGTGTGACCTGCACCCTCGTTGAACAGGATAGTCATGCACAGTTCGCAGGCCTCTTCCCAGTTCTCAGCGGTGTAGAAGGCCAGGATGGGGCACAGCTTCTCGCGGGAGTAGGGGTTGCCCTTGCCCACGGTGGTCTGGAAGGAGACCAGAACACGGGTACCCTCGGGGATGGTGATGCCAGCCATGTCAGCGATGACCTTGGCGGACTTACCAACGATCTTGGGGTTCATGGTACCGTTGGCGCGCATGATGAAGCGGCCGACCTTCTCGCTCTCCTCGGCGGACATGAAGTAGCCGCCCTGCTTCTTGACTTCGGCGATGACCTGCTCTTTGATGCAGCGCTCGGTGACGATGGACTGCTCGGAAGCGCAGATGGTGCCGTTGTCGAAGGTCTTGGAGTCCATGATGTGCTTGACAGCCATCTGGATGTCAGCGGACTTCTCGATGAAGGAGGGACCGTTTCCGGGGCCAACGCCCAGAGCGGGGTTGCCGGAGCTGTAGGCTGCCTTGACCATGGCTTCGCCGCCGGTGGCCAGGATGATGCCCACGTTGGGGTTCTTCAGCAGAGCGTCGGTGCCCTGGGGGGAGGGGATGGAGACGCACTGGATCAGACCTGCGGGTGCGCCTGCTGCGATGGCAGCCTGGTTCATGATCTTGAAGGTCTCCAGGATGCAGTTCTTTGCATTGGGGTGGGGGCTCAGGATGATGGCGTTGCCTGCCTTCAGGGAGATCAGGGTCTTGTACATGGCGGTGGAAGTGGGGTTGGTGGAGGGGATCAGAGCGGCCACCACGCCCTTGGGCACGCCGATCTCCCAGACCTTCTTCACGGGATCCTCGTTCAGGATGCCGACGGTCTTCATGTCCTTAATGAAGTTGTAGGTCAGGGTGGAGCCCAGCACGTTCTTCAGGACCTTGTCCTGCCAGATGCCGAAGCCGGTCTCTTCCACAGCCATCTTAGCCAGAGGCTCCAGATTGGCCTCGCAGGCCACGGTGATGGCGTGGACGATCTTGTCCACCTGAGCCTGGTTGAAGTTGGCGTACTCCTTCTGAGCAGCCTTTGCCTTCTCGACCAGGTTTCTTACTTCCTGGATCGAGCGTAAGTCTTTATCAAATTCCATGATCGTACCTCCTGGGTATTAGGTCAAGATTAGTTGCGGAAAGAGATTACTCTTCTGCGGTGCCGCCCAGGACAGGCAGGATGTACTCGACTTCGCCGTGGGGACGGGGGATGACGTGGACGGAGATCAGCTCGCCAACACGAGAAGCAGCAGCTGCGCCAGCGTCGGTAGCAGCCTTAACAGCGCCGACGTCGCCGCGGACCATAACGGTGACCAGACCGCCGCCCACATGGACCTTGCCGATCAGGTGGACGTTTGCTGCCTTGACCATTGCGTCGGCTGCTTCGATGGAACCGACCAGACCCTTGGTTTCGATCATACCTAATGCCTGCATGCTATTCATAATAATACCTCCATTGATTCACTGAATGGTTTACTTAACAAATTTAATTTTGACTCCATATCCATGGAGCGGATTCACTTAATAGGTGGTGGGTGCGTCTGCGATGTCGCAGATGGTCTCTGCAAAGGCCTCACAGGCTGCCCGGCAGGCTGCCTGGTCACCAACCAGAAGACCGCCTGCAAAGTTAGTTTCGGAGGGAGGACCGTAGAAGGTCTTCAGCTCCACATCGGCTGCCTTCAGAGCAGCATCCATGCCGACCATTGCCTCCAGGGGAGGGGCAATCAGGTAGGCCATGGCGGTTCCTTCGGGAACCTCTGCCACCTTGGACAGGTAGGTGCCCGTCCGGGAGATGGTGTGAGCAAAGTAGACGATGGAATCGTCGTCGTTTGCGCTGTAGAAGCTGGCATCGTTCTCGCAGTAGTCGATGGCAGCTTCCAGGCCGCTGCGGATCTCAGCGGGATTCTCGGCAGATAGGATGCCGATGAATTCGCCGGCCAGAGCGGTGCTGGCATTGCCTGCACCGGCGTACATGCTCCGGGCGTAGACCACGGTGACCATGGCCTTTTTGGTGGCCTCGTCCAGGGCGGCGTAGGAGACGTCGTCGCAGTCAGAGGTGAAGATACCCAGACTGCGGTGACCTTCCGGAACCTCCAGACGAGCCAGGAGCATGGGGTCAGCATTGGGGATGATCCGTACGCTGAGGATGGTGGTGCCCATTCTTTTTCCGCGCATAGAGTTCTCCTCCTTTTACTTCACCAGGTCCACGCCGCTGGCTTTCTGCTCCAGGATCTTGGCGATGACCTCGGCCACGTAGGCACCGGCCTCAACGGCAGCGGTACCGTTCTTGTGGATGTTGGAGACAACAGTGCGCTTGGATTCGGGCATGCCCACATAAGCATTGTAAGAAATGTAAGCACTCATGCTTTCGGCAGTTGCCAGACCGGGACGCTCGCCGATCAGGGTGCAGACCACCTTGGCGCCCAGAGTCTCAGCCACGTGCTCCTGAGAGCCAACACGGCCGAACCGCAGGTAGAAGGGGGTGCCCACCTTCAGGCCCATGCGGGTCAGGGATTCGGTGATGACGGGCAGGATCTTGTTCAGGTTGGCCTCGATGGCGGTGGAGCTCAGACCGTCGGCAGCGTAGATCTGCACGTCGGGGTTGGTTACGCACTTTTCACGGAGGGTCTGAACAGCCTCAGGGCTCAGTTGACGGCCCAGGTCAGGGCGGGTGACGTAGGTGTTCTTGTCTTCACACATGGTCTGGACGGTGAACAGACCAGCCTCTTCCAGAACCTTAGGATTCACGTCAGCAAAGACGGCGTCACGGGCCTGGGCGTGGTCAGCACGGAGGGCCAGCATGGTCTGGGTCTTCAGACGGGAACCGGCACGGCCTACGCCGATACGGGCGGTGGTGCGCTTCATCATGCGCTGCAGAGCCTCGGGGTCTTCGGGGTTCTCAATCAGGGGAATGGCCTTGCACTCGGGAGAGGTGATGTCTTCCCACTCCTTGGCGGGTGCAGGGACAGCAAAGTCAGGGGAGGAGGAGCCGGGCAGGCGAACACTGCCGGTGCTTTCCAGCTGCTTCACGATTTCCGTTACAATGGCAGCAATCAGTTCGGGATTCACTTGGTTCATCTGTATGGCCTCCTCACTTCATAAAGATGGTGGGGTCACCAGCACGACGGGTCAGGCGACCATTTTCCATGATGCCCATCTTTTCCAGCCACAGCTCGAACTCACGGATGGGACGCAGGCCCAGGATCTCGCGGATGGCTGCGGTATCGTGGTATGCGTTGGTCTGGTAGTTGAGCATGATGTCGTCGCTGGAGGGAACGCCCAGGATGTAGTTGATGCCGCAGCTTGCCAGCAGCAGAGCCAGGTTTTCAATGTCATTCTGGTCGGCCATCATGTGGTTGGTATAGCAGCAGTCACAGCCCATGGGGATGCCGCTCAGCTTACCCATGAAGTGGTCCTCCAGACCGGCACGGATGACCTGACGGCTGTCGTACAGGTACTCAGGGCCGATGAAGCCAACGACGGTGTTGACCATGAAGGGGTCAAACTCACGGGCGAAGGCATAGCAGCGGGATTCCATGGTGACCTGGTCAGCGCCGAAGTGTGCGTCGGAGGACAGCTCACTGCCCTGACCGGTCTCGAAGTACAGGACGTTGGGGCCCTTGGCGGTGCCCTTCTCACGCATGAGAGCCTGTGCTTCCCGGACGGTTGCTGCGGAGAAGCCGAAGGCGGAGTTGCCCTTCTGGCTGCCTGCAATGGACTGGAAGATCATGTCGCAGGGGGCGCCACGCTTGACGGCTTCGATCTGGGTGGTGATGTGACCCAGGACACAGATCTGAGTGGGGATCTCGAACTTGCGCTTGACTTCGTCGAAACGCTTCAGGACCTCACCCAGAGTGGCGGGGGCGTCGGTGACGGGGTTCAGACCCAGCAGCACGTCGCCGCAGCCGTAGCTCAGACCCTCGAACAGGGAGGCGGTGATGCCTTCCACGCTGTCGGTGGGGTGGTTGGGCTGCAGACGGGTGGACAGGGTGCCGCGACGGCCCACCGTGGTGTTGCAGGTTGCTTCGATGCGCACTTTGTTGGACGCATAGACCAGGTCCAGGTTGCTCATCAGCTTGCAGACGCCGGCAACCACTTCTGCAGTCAGACCTTTGCTCAGACGTTTCAGGTCTTCCTCAGAGGACTCGTGGCTGAGGATGTACTCACGAAGATCGGCCATGGTCCAGTTGGCGATCTTGTTGTAGACCTCCAGATCCAGGGAATCCTGGTTCATTCGGGTCACTTCGTCATCCTCGTAGGGGACCACCGGGTTTTCCCGCAGATCACGAACCAGCAGGTGGCTGAGCACCTCTTTGGCGGCGATCCGCTCCAGGTCGGAGGTGGCAGCGATACCGGCCAGGGTATCGCCGGACTTGTTCTCGTTTGCTTTGGCCAGCACGTCTTTCACATCTCGGAAGGAGAAGTGTTTGCCAGCCAGAACAGTTGACAGCTTCATTCGCTACACTCCTAACAATTGATATATAAAATCTTTTGTTAACCAAATAATAAGGTCTTGACCACAACGGGAATTACCAGACCACCCATGACTGGGCGGCCCAGGTCGATGTAGTCTCCCTGTTCGACCTTGATGCCGTCGATGCAGGCAACCTTTCTGCGTCCCTGGAGTTCTTCCTCCAGGAGAATGCCAAGAGCCTTGGCGATGTCCTGCTCCAGAACCACCAGCACAGGAGCACCGGCGGGAAGACCGGCATCCATGCCCTTGGCCAGGCAGCGGGCCAGGGCTTTCAGCTGGGGGTAGCTGGGGTCCCCCTCGCCGGGGAGAGCCAGTATGAGAAGATCGGAACTGCTCTGCTCCAGGAACCAGCGGATCTTATCTGCCAGGAAACCGTGGTCACCGGCGAAGCACCGGGCCTGTTCGGGAAGGTCCAGCTTCAGGGCAGGCACGCTCTTCATGGGGAAGAGCTCGTTGGCATAGGTGATGGTACTGCCGGAAATGCTGGTGGTGTAGGTACCGGCGCCCACCACAGTGGCTCGTATGGTTTCCACGCCCTGGATGGAGGGGATGGAAGCCATGAGGAGCCCTTTTGCAATGGACCGTCCCAGAAGGATGCCAATGTCACCATAAGGGACGGGGTCCAGGGAGTTTCTGGTAATGCAGTCGGCCACTCCGCCGGAGAAACAGATGCGGTCGATCCGACGGTTGTCCAGTTCCAGCCAGGAGCTTTCCGGGGTCTGGATCTTCCAGAGAAGGGGCTCCTGGGGTTTTAGGAACATGGCCTGGGCCAGCAGGTCGGCCATTTTGTCGGTGATGCGGGTCAGATCGTCCAGGGTGGTCCGCTGACCGGGCGTCAGGGTGACCCCCACATGGTCTGCTACGGCCTGGGCCGCAGGGGAGACCCGTTCTACCGTCAGATCGGATTTCAGGCGGATGAGTCGTCCGCCAATGTCCAGACATCCTTTGCTGACGGTGTCGCCGTTGTCGAACAGGACGATGTTGGTAGTGCCGCCGCCGATATCCAGATTCACGGCCCGGCAGCCGTTGTCCAGGCTGTACTGGAAGGCACCGCTGCCCTTGCCTGCGATGATGGATTCCAGATCGGGACCGGCAGTGGAAACCACAAACTCTCCGGCAAAGCCGCTGAGCTTGTCCAGCACGGCGGAAGCATTTTCCTTACGGGCGGATTCGCCGGTGATGATAACGGCTCCGGTGTCCACATCGGCAGGGGTAAAACCAGCCAATCGGAACTCTTCGGCCACGATATCCCGGATGGCCTCACCGTCGATGAGGACGGGGGTGACCAGGGGCGTAATATGTACCGTGCTCTTATAAATGACCTCTTTGTCCACGATAGAGATCCGGGGAACGGTGAAGTACCCGGTGGTGTTTTCCATGGTGATGCGGCTGAAAACCAGCTGTGTGGTAGACGTGCCTATGTCGATACCGACACTCAAAATATCGGGCATTTTCTTCCCCCTTTCTGAAAAAAGACAAAAAAAGCCAAGGCGTGTCTTGCAACGCCCTAGCTTTCTTGCTCGTAAACCGCACTCTGTTGTGCAGAAGAATTATTCCGTTTTAAAGTCAAAAGAGATCCGGGTGCCGTTGGAACTGGAGTACACCGTCATATGACCGCGAAGGCGATCGCGGACCGTGGCGTCCACGATGTTCAGTCCAAGGCTGCCTGTCCGGGGAGCGGTCACATCAAAGCCGCTGCCGTTGTCTGCCACGGTCACGGTGTGGAACAGACTGCCGGCCAGGAAGGATACCTGAATGTTGCCAGAGTCCCGGTCCTCGAAGGCATGCTCCAAGGCGTTGGTGATCAGCTCGTTGACCACCAGAGAGACCGAACTGGCTGTGTCGGGAGACAGCATCACGGAAGACCCGCTGATTTGAATGGTGATGGACTTGCCATCGGGAACAAAGGACTGCAGGTTCTTTCGC
>JAFYPT010000059.1 GCA_017547425.1 Ruminiclostridium sp. | reverse complement strand
TGGAGCATCACCGCCACCTGTGCTCTGGTGGCCTGACTCTGGGGAGACAGGATGGTGGTGATCCCGTCGTTGGTGGTGCCGGAGATGATCCCCTCGCCCACGGCCCAGGCCATGGGTTCCACGGCGTAGGGATCCAGGTCGCTCCGGTCGGCAAAGGCCTCCAGACTGCCCTGGTTGGGGGTGAAGGTGCCGGATGCCTTGGCGTAGCGGTAGAGGATGGTGGCGATCTGCTGGCGGGAGATCGCCAGGTCAGGGGAGAAGTGGGTGTCGTCCACGCCGTTGACCACGCCCAGGGCGTTGGCCCACAGCACGGCGTCGTAGTAATACCCCCCGGGGATCAGATCGGTGAAGTTGGTGGTGACGGTGACCTGGGGGCTGCCGGCGGCACGGTAGAGGACGGTCACCAGCATGGCCCGGGTCATGGCGGTGCCGGGGGCAAAGGTGTTGGCGCCCACACCGTTGATGAGGCCACAATGGTAGGCGAAGTCAATGGAGTTGGCTGCCCAGGTGCCCACGGTGCTGGGGGTCACGTCCAGGAAGTGGTCGGAGCTGGTTTTGCTGATGACCTGCACCAGAATGGTCTGGGACATGGCCTTGCCGGAACGGGTGTGATAAGTCACGGGGAGGTTCACCAGGCCCGTATAACCGGGGGAGGGCAGATAGGTCAGGGTGGACACATGGTAGTCTCCGTAAGCGGAGGAGTCCATGTAGAACCGTGTCCCGGCGGCAGGGATGCCGCTGCCCTTGGTGAAGTCCCGCAGGAGGCTGCCCACGGCGGGCTGGCCGAAGGTCACAGCCACCACAGGATCAGTGGTGTTGTCGAAGGTGAAATCGGAGCCGGCGAAGGTAAAGCCGGAGCTGGTGCAGCGGATGGCGCCGTCGCCGGGAGCGGTCTGACCAGAAACAGAGATGGTCAGCTGGCCGTAGTGGGCCTTGTTGCCATAAGCCATGAAGGAGATGGTGTAGGTGCCCTCCATAGCGGGGGTGAAGACCACGTCGGAGAACTTTTCCCCGGTGGTGGTGTCACTAAGAGAATAAATGGTGTTGGCGGTTACGTTCAGAGTGCCCACGTCGGCGCCGGTGACAGTCTCCGGGTAGAAGACGATGCGCTTCAGGCCGTCGATGGCGGGGGTCTCCAGGGAGCCCTCGATGCCCTGGGTCAGCTGGTCCATCAGGGAGAGGGTGCCCTCCAGGTCGTAAATGGCGGTGAGGGGCTGGGGACCGTCGGCGGCATAGGAGACACCCTCGATCATGGTGCCGGGGAGGACTTCCAGCCGGTAGGTACAGTCTGCGGTGAGGATGCGGGCAGGGTCTTCTGTGCTCACGGCGGTGACTGTGCAGGTCAGGGACAGGACCTCCTGGAAGGCAGGGGTCACCAGGGTGGTCTCGGCACCTGCCAGAGGCTGGCCATCCTGGGTCCAGGCGTAGGTGAGGGTATAGTTGGCGGAGACATCGGTCTCCCCGTTCTTCACGGCGGCATCGGGGGCAGTCAGAACCTTGGTCTGATACTGGCCGACCTGGACCACCTGATGGGTGTCAGACAGGACCAGCTGGTCGTTGGCGGGGTCCGAAGGCAGGGCGGTCTGCTCCGTGACGGTCACCTGACAGCCCGAGGCGGGGGAGGGCTGCCCCTGGATGTGATAGCCGATGAAGGCGGTGCCCACAGACAGGGCGGTGACCACACCCTCCTGGGTGACAGAGGCCACCTGGGGGGCATCGGAGTACCACACCAGGCCGGTGGGGTCGGCATCTTCGGGGGTTAGGGCGGCGGTGAGGGTGAGGGATTCCCCCACGGCCAGGAAGGCAGTCTGGGGCTCCACGGTGATGTCCGTGGGAGGGGCAGCCATGGCAGGGACCGCCAGGGTCAGGGCCATCACCAGGGCCAGGACCAGGGAAAGGGAACGATGGATCAATTTCTTCATGTCAAATACCTCGCAGGTTCAGGATCCGGAAGGACCATGTGGGCATAGTAATGATACTACATTATACCATATTAAAATATTTTGGAAAGAGGATATTTTTCCCCTGTATAATTCCTGCATACGGGCGCAGGCTACCCATATACTGTACCAAACGAGGGAGGGACGCTCCATGGCAAGGGAAAAGACCCCGTCCCGGGTCCAGCGGCTCCGGGTGGGCCTGGAGGAGACCGACCGGGCCCTTCGGGCCGCCCGGGCGGGCTTTGACGAGACGGCAGACGGAGATCTGCTGGAATACTATCTGTACCAGATCAGTGCCCTCCGGGCCAAGCACACCTATCTGCTCCGGCAGATGAAATCATTGGAAAAGGGGGAAGGACCATGACCTGGCTCCTGGACGGCCCCTGGCTGTCGGTTTTTATGCTTTCCGTTCTGGTGTTGGCGGTCTTCCACCGGCCCTTGCTCTGGGCGGGGAAGGTTTTGGTCCGGTCCCTGGTGGGGCTGGGCTTCCTGGCCCTGTGGGCCCACAGTGGGGTCTTGGCGGGCTTGAGCCTGGGGGTGAACCTCTTCAACGCTCTGACCCTGGGCTTATTGGGCGTGCCGGGGTTTGGGTTGTTGATGTTATTAAAATGGATCAGTACATAACCTGTCGAAAAAGGCAGAGCCTCCCCTCTAAAGGGGAGCCTTTCCTGTGTTGCAGCAAGATGATTCACGAAAGGGACACGCTATGAAAACCATCCAAACCATTCTATTCCGTATCCTCTGCCTGTCCGGACTTTTGGCCGGAGCCTTCCTTCTGCTGTGTTCCTGGGGCATCCTGGACCCGGCCGGGTGGAAGGAGGAAGGGGAACCGGTGATTCTTCCTGCCGTGCCCGCCCTGGGGGTAGCCGACCAGACCCTCTCCACCGGGCCTTTCCTGCGCCTGGAAGACCCCGCCGACCCCATCCCCGCCGGGACCCAAGGGGTGGTCTTCTCCATGAAAGGGGCTGACGGAAAGCTGGCCTATGTGTCCCGGCTGCCCCAAGCCATGGACTGGGGGGCTTCCTCCGGGGACCCCGCCCGAAACGATGCCATCCGGGAAATGACATCCCGGGAGGACCTCCACACGGTGGCTCTCATCTCCTGTCTGGCCGATGACCTGGCCGGGAAGGACCGGGACCTGGCCCTTCTGCGGGAGAGCGGCTCGGCCTGGGGGGACCAGTCCGGGCAGGTTTGGCTGGACCCAGACAAGGAGGACACCCTCACCTACCTCACCGAGATCTGCCGGGAGGCAGCAGCCTTGGGGTTTGACGAGCTCCTGCTGACCGACCTCTCCTGCCCCCGGGACGGGGCCGACCTGGAGACCTTCTGCCGCAGGCTCCAGGTGGCCGCCCTGGACTGGCCCTGTCTCCTGTCCGTGGTGGGAGGATCGGACCTGCCGGCCGCCCTCCTGGCCACCTTTCCCGGCCGGGTCTGGGCCAGGGAGGAGGACCTGCCCCGGCTGTCCGCCTTCACCCCGGTGGTCCTGCCTGTGTCTTCGGCGAATTGACGAATCAAACAAAATGATATGGGAATAAAAATAGTGGGTTGTGCATCCTGCTGACAAGGTCAAAATTATTAACAAATCAGCAACAATTTCAGGCAAAAAAATGGCCCAAAAGGGTTCCCAAGGGAGCCATTCTATGCTATGATTACAAAGCGGTAACAATTGTTACGAGTGTTCCGCGTGATTGTAACAAACGAAGGCCTTTGCCTTTTTTCTTTACTATTTGACTAGGTTTGGAGTGATAGGATGCGAGCGCGTATTTTGAGCATTTTGATGATGGTCCTCATGATGGTGAGCATGGTTCCCGCAACGGCCATGGCAGCCACCTTTGAAGAGGTCAACCAGGACCAGGTGTTCCTGACTCAGGAACGCAATGGCACCTGCACCTTAGCATCCACCACCATGATGCTCAGAAGAACCGCTATGCTGCGCGGCGACCAGGACTGGCAGTCCATCACCGAGGCTTCCTGTCGGGAGGCTTTCTGGATCGGCGGCCGCGGCCTGCCC
>JAFYPT010000058.1 GCA_017547425.1 Ruminiclostridium sp. | reverse complement strand
GCCGAAACATCGGCGGGCGTTGGGCTTTGCTGGGGATAGAAAGAAAGGAGGGGATGAAGTCTTAGAAATTGCCCAGGCCGTGGTTCCACTGCCACTCCCGGATCTCGGGCAGATCCTGGCCGTACTCGGCGATATACTGCTTGTGCTCCACCAGTTTGTCCTGGAGCTGCTGGATCAGGAAGGCGCCCCGGTTGCCCAGCTTCTCGGGCAGCAGGTTGATGACATCCATGGTCAGGTGCCAGCGGTCCAGATTGTTCAGCACACGCATGTCGAAGGGAGTGGTGATGGTGCCTTCCTCGATATAGCCGCGCACATGCAGATTCTTGTTCTTCCGCTTGTAGGTCAGCTCGTGGATGAGGGAGGGATAGCCGTGGAAGGTGAAGAGGATGGGCTTATCCTTGGTAAACAGCATGTCATACTTCTCGTCGGACAGGCCGTGGGGATGCTGGGAGTCGGACTGGAGGCGCATCAGGTCCACCACGTTGACCACTCGCATCTTCACATCGGGGAAGTTGTGGCGGACGATGGTGACGGTGGCCAGGGTCTCCAGGGTGGGGGTGTCACCGCAGCAGGCCAGGACGATGTCGGGCTCCTCCCACTGGTCGTTGGAGGCCCACTGCCAGATGCCGATGCCCTGGGTGCAGTGCTTCACAGCCTGCTCCATGGTGAGCCACTGGGGTCTGGGATGCTTGGAGGTAACCATCACGTTCACATAGTTCCGGCTCTTGATGCAGTGGTCGAAGCAGGACAGGGTGCAGTTGGCATCCGGGGGCAGATACATGCGCACCACGTCGGCCTTTTTGTTGGCCACGTGATCCAGGAAGCCGGGATCCTGATGGGTAAAGCCGTTGTGGTCCTGCTGCCAGACGTTGGAGGAGAGGATATAGTTCAGGGAGGCGATATCCTGTCTCCAGGGCAGTTCGTTGCAGGTCTTGAGCCACTTGGCGTGCTGGGCGAACATGGAGTCCACGATGCGGATGAAGGCCTCGTAGCTGTTGAAGAAGCCGTGACGGCCGGTGAGGAGGTAACCCTCCAGCCAACCCTGGCACATGTGCTCGGAGAGCATGGAGTCCATGACACGGCCGGAGCGGCCCAGGAACTCGTCGTACTCACCCATGGGCATGTTCCACACGCGGTCGGTCTCCTCGAACATGGGGGTCAGGCGGTTGGATTTGGACTCGTCGGGGCCAAAGACACGGAAGTTCTTGGCGGGCTCGTTTTCCTTGATGACGTCCCGGACGAAGGAACCGAGGACCAGCATGTCCTGGGCCTCCACAGCGCCGGGGGAGGGGATGTCGATGCCGTACTTGCGGAAATCGGGCATCTTCAGGTCACGCAGGAGCTTACCGCCGTTGGCGTGGGGGTTGGCGCCCATGCGGCGGTCACCCACGGGAGCCAGAGCCTTCAGCTCAGGGATGAGCTTGCCGTCGTCGGTGAAGAGCTCCTCGGGCTTGTAGCTCTTGAGCCACTCTTCCAGGATGCCCACGTGCTCGGGCTTGGACATGTCGATGGGCACCTGGTGGGCGCGGAAGCAGTCCTCGATGCGGTTGCCGTCTACTTCCACGGGGCCGGTCCAGCCCTTGGGGGCCCGGAGGATGATCATGGGCCACTCGGGGCGGCTGTCATCGCCAGTGGTTCGAGCGTTGGCTTGGATACGCTGGATCTCACGGACCGCCCAGTCCAGGGCGGCGGCCATCTTCTGGTGCATCTCCTTGGGGTCGGAACCCTCCACGAAGCGAGGTTCCCAGCCGTAGCCCCGGAAGAGATTCTCCAGTTCGGTGCGGGTCATGCGGGCCAGGATGGTGGGGTTGTGGATCTTATAGCCGTTCAGGTGGACGATGGGCAGGACCGCGCCGTCCCCGATGGGGTTGAGGAACTTGTTGGAGTGCCAGGCGGTGGCCAGGGGGCCGGTCTCAGCCTCGCCGTCACCCACCACGCAGGCGGCGATCAGGTCGGGGTTGTCAAAGACGGCGCCGAAGGCGTGGGCCAGGGAGTAGCCCAGTTCGCCGCCCTCATGGATGGAGCCGGGGGTCTCGGGGGCCACATGGCTGGGGATGCCGCCGGGGAAGGAGAACTGCTTGAAGAGCCGCTGCAGGCCTTCCAGGTCCTCGCTGACGTTAGGGTAGACCTCGGAGTAGGTGCCCTCCATGTAGGTATGGGAGACCATGGCGTTGCCGCCGTGACCGGGGCCGGACAGGTAGATCATGTCCAGGTCATACTTGACAATGGCACGGTTTAAGTGGGTATAAATGAAGTTCTGGCCCGGGCAGGTGCCCCAGTGACCGACGATTTTCTTCTTGATATGCTCAGGTTTCAGGGGTTCCTTGAGCAGGGGGTTGTCGAGAAGGTACAGCTGGCAGGCGGTCAGATAGTTGGACGCGCGCCAGTAAGCGTCGATCTTCTCCAGCTGGGCGCTGGTGAGAGCCGCTTTGCGGGACATCCGGGCGGACGTCTTGGCGATGGGTTTGGTACCCTTAGGTTTTCTCGGCATGGAAAAACCTCCTTTTCAATGACATACTTTTATTATATACAATTTTGCTAAAGAATCAACTGTTATATGAAATAAACTGTGAACAAATGTATAACATTTTGAAAATAAGGAGGGAAAAAGGGAATAGTACGGGGGTTAAGGTGTGTATTTGTAGCAATCTTCCCGCTGTAGGGGCGATTCACGAATCGCCCCTACGAATCGTAACAGTTTGGTGCTACCTCTGTAGGGCCCTTCTTTATAAAATCTTCAGAAAACCTTCATGCTTTCTTTCTTGCTTCTTCCATTGGAAAACCCTATGATTTAAGAAAAAAGAAAGGAGTCTCCGTCATGAAAGACCCTGCCATCTACGTCATCCTCTCCCAGACCCAGACCAAGTTCGGCCGCTGCATTCGGAAGGTGGCCGGCCAGACCTACAACCACGCCTCCATTGCCCTGGACCCCGGTCTGGAGGCGGTCTACGGCTTTGCCCGGCCCAGCCGGTACGCCCTCCTTTCCGGGGGCCTGGTCCGGGAGTACCGGGATCGGTACACCATGGGCAACGGCCGTCCGGTCCCGGTGGCCGTCTACCGGCTCCCTGTCCCTCCCGACCAGTATCGCTGGGCGGAAGAGACCGTAGAGGCTATGGTGGACAACCCCACGTATTTATATAATCTCTTTTCCGTTCTGACCTTTCCGATCCTCAAGGGCTTTTCCGTCCGGCAGGCCTACTCCTGCATCGAGTTCGTGGCCTGGCTTCTTGGCACCCTGGGATATTTGGGGGAGGGGAAGGCCTTCTGCACCTACAAGCCCGACGACCTGACCCTTCTCCTGTCCGGGTATCTGGTGTACCGGGGGGACATCCGGGACTGTGTGCCACCCCTGACCGATGGCCGATACTTTGAGCCCCTGACCCCCTCTGACCTGGCCGACGGCATCCGGTCCCTGGCCCGAATCACCAAGCGGTCCATCGAAGCCGCGGTGGGGTGAGGGTCAAAGCCCCCTCATCAGTCACCTGCGGTGACAGCTTCTCCCCAGGGAGAAGCCTGGCCTTCGAACAAAACAAGCCTTCTCCCTGGGGAGAAGGTGCCCTCGAAGAGGGCGGATGAGGGGTCCTTGCAAAAAAAGAACGCTTCCGTGTGGAAGCGTTCTTTCTGTTTAGTGATGAACCTTGTTCTTCTCCTCTGCGGCCATCCGCTTGGCGTTGGCCAGCATAAGCTTGATGCGGTTTTCCTGGTTGATTTTCGTTGCGCCGGGGTCGTAGTCCACGGAGACGATGTTGGACTCTGGGAAGTCGTCCTTCAGCACCCGGATCATGCCCTTGCCCACAATGTGGTTGGGC
>JAFYPT010000057.1 GCA_017547425.1 Ruminiclostridium sp. | reverse complement strand
GCCATGATCATGGCCTTCTCCTCCGCCTCCTCCGTGGGTACTCTGCCCATGACCATGGAGTGCTCCGAGAAGTTGGGCGCCCGCCGCGAGATCTCCTCCTTCGTCCTTCCTCTGGGTGCCACTATCAATATGGACGGTACCGCCATCTACCAGGGTGTGTGCGCCATCTTCATTGCAGAGATCTTCGGCATTGACCTGACCATCGCCCAGCAGCTGACCATCATCCTCACCGCAACCCTGGCCTCCATCGGCACCGCCGGTGTCCCCGGCGCAGGCATGATCATGCTGGCCATGGTCCTGGAGTCCGTGGGTCTGCCTCTGGAGGGCATTGCTCTGGTGGCCGGTATCGACCGTATCCTGGATATGGGCCGCACCACCGTCAACATCACTGGCGACGCCGCCTGCACCATGTGCGTGGACGCATGGGAAAAGAAGCGGGAAGCCAAGAAAAGCAAGACCGCCTGAGGTTTTATATCGATAGCAAAAAGCTGGACTTCACATTTTTTGAAGTCCAGCTTTTTTACGTAATCAATTTAGGGGTTGCTGAAATAGAAGCCGTACTTGTCGTACTCGTACTCCAGGGCCTCGCTCATGCGCAGGGCCATATACAGAGAGCGGGCGAACTTCTGGCGGGGGTCCAGGCTGATCTGGTGCATCCGGTAGGAGCCCAGGCCCATCTTTCTCCACACACCGTCGGCATCAGGCTTCTTGGCGTGGATGAAGGCATCCGTGGGAAGGAAGTAGATGCCCTTGATGGCGTACTGACCCTCGGCATCCTTGTTGTAGACGATGATGGCGGCGTAGTCAAAGTCCAGGCAGTCGAACTCGTTGGCCTCGTCCTCGTTGAACTCTGCCTTCATGGCGGGCAGATAAAAGGGGCGGATGACGGCGGTCTGGTCCTTCATGTGGCGGAGCTTCCTGTCCATGGGGGCAGTGCTTTCAGCGAAGGGGATGCCGTCGGTGCGGACCAGCTTGGCGGCGATCCGGGGCAGACCCTTCTCGTCGGCCTCGGCCATGGCGAAGGAGACCTGATAATCGGTCTTGAAGGGGGTGTATAGGTTCAGGATATCCTTGGCCTTTTCAGCCAGGTCCACGCGGTGGATGTTGTTGTTGGGGTCCATGGTGTGGGTCCTCCTTCTGTTGACTGGGGATGAATGATTTTGTTCTGGCCGATGGAGGAGCTTCTGCAGCAGCAGAACCAGTTGTGCCCGCTCCTCGGCAGAGAGAGTTTGGGTGAATTCTGTTTCCAGGGTGTCTCCCAGTTCCTGCAGATCAGGTTCCAGGCAGACGGCCTTTTCCGTCAGGGAGACCAGCTTGCTTCGGCCGTCTTCCGGATTCTGGATACGGATGACGAATCCCTTCCGTTCCAGGTTGTCCAGCAGCCCGATGGTGGTGGGGTGGGTCATGGAGTAACACCGTTCAATATCCACCACTTTGGCCGATCTGCCGGGCTGGCCATACAGAAACATCAGGATCTTATACTGGGAAATGGTCAGGTCATAGGGGACAAGGAGAGGGTTTGCCGCCTTGTCATATTCCAGGGCAGCCTTTTTGATCAGGACAGCCGCATTATCCATGTCCATGGGGTATTCTCCTTTTGTAGGTTCCTACCATATGATAATGTAGGAACCTACGGATGTCAAGGGGGTCACTGGGGGTACGCCAGGCACCGCTCCAGAGCAGTATAACTGTCCAGAAAAGGCTGGGTGGCCCACAGGACCACCAGGGGGGTGATCAACAGCCCGACTACGGTGAACATACGGTGTCGGATCATAAAACTTTCCTTTGCATAATATGTCAACCTACATTATGCCCGAAAAGAGCGGGATGTGTAATGCCGCTTGCGTCCCTGAAAAAAATATGGTACAGTCAGTGCAAAGAAACGCCCCAGAAAGGAGCTATGTATATGTTCAAGTTAGGTTTATGTCAAATGAAGGTCACTGCCGACAAGGCCGAGAACCTCCGCCACGCCGGCCAGCTCATCCGTCAGGCCGCCGCCCAGGGCGCCAACGTGGTCACCCTCCCCGAGATGTTCAACTGTCCCTATGAGAATGCCTGCTTCCCCATTTATGGCGAACCCGCGGGGGGTGAGTCCTGGCAGTTCCTGTCCGACATCGCCAAGGAGCTGGGCATCTACCTCATCGGCGGCTCCGTCCCCGAGCTGGAGGACGGCAAGATCTACAATACCAGCTACATCTTCTCCCCCGAGGGCAAGGAACTGGCCCGCCACCGGAAGGTCCATCTCTTCGACATCGACGTGCCCGGGGGCCAGCGGTTCATGGAGTCCGACACCCTCACTGCCGGTGACTCCGTCACGGTTATCGACACCGAGTACGGCAAGATCGCCGTGGCCATCTGCTTTGACATCCGCTTCTCTGACTTCTTCCGGGTGATGGGTGACATGGGGGCTCAGCTCATCGTGATCCCCGCTGCCTTCAACATGACCACCGGCCCCATCCACTGGGACCTGGCCTTCCGGATGCGCGCCCTGGACCAGCAGTGCTTCATCGCCGGCTGCTCCCCCGCCCGGGACACTGAGGCCTCCTACGTGGCCTATGGCCACTCCCTGGTGGTGAACCCCTGGGGTGAGATCATCGACCAGCTGGACGAAAAGGAAGGGGTCCATGTGGTGGACATCGACCTGAACGACCTGGCCAAGTACCGGGGCCAGATCCCCATCCTGGCCGGTCGACGCACCGACCTGTACCGCACCGAAAAGCTGAAGTAAAAAGCCGCCGGCACAGCAACCCGAATTGCTGTGCCGGTTGTTGTATGTGCTCTGGAGGAGGAACCCTATGCTTACCTATCATCATACCCTGTCGGCGGCGGAATATTGCGCCCTGCGCTCTGCGGTGGGATGGCAGAGCCTGGTGGAGGAGCAGGCCCAGTCCGGCCTGGACCACTCGGATTTTGTCGTCGCCTGCCGGGACGGCGAGGACGCCGTGGGATGCGCCCGCATCTTTTGGGATAAGGGATACATTGCTTACCTGGCGGACGTCATGGTGAAACCGGAGTACCAAGGTCAGGGCATCGGGAAACGGCTGGTGGAAGCATGCATCGCCTACATCGATGGGCAATTAAAAGAAGGCTGGCGGATCAAGATCGTCATCGTGTCGGCCAAAGGGAAGGAAGCCTTCTACGAGAAGTTTGGCTTCCAGCTCCGCCCCAATGACCGGGATGGCGCCGGGATGCAGGTGTGGCGAACTTGACAAAGGCCCGATTCTTCTCTAGACTGAAAAAATGCAAGAAAAAGGAGTGTGCCCATGAAAGAACTGGGAACCACCCGCTGGGCCGGGTACATCATGGCCATCAGCGGCGGCCTGCTGTGGGCCATTGGTGGGGCCGTCGGCCAGTACCTCTTTGAAACCAATACCATCACCACCAACTGGCTCATCCCCATCCGTCTGCTTATAGCCGGCGTGATTTTCCTCCTGCTGGCCAAGGTGGGAGGGGAAGATGTAGGCTCCGTGTGGAAGGCAAGGAAAGACCTGCCCCGGCTGGTTCTCTATGCCGTGTTCGGTGTGGCGGCCTCTCAATATAGTTTTTACGCCTGCATTGAGTACGCCAACGTGGCCTTTTCCACCGTCATGTGCTACACCTGCACGGTGTTCATCATGGTCTGGTGCATCTTCCGGGAGCACCGCAAGCCCAAGTTCTATGAGACAGTCTCTGTCCTCTGCGTGGTGGTGGGCGTGTTTGCCTGCGCCACCCACTTTGACCTGTCCTGCCTGAGTGTGTCCACCTTCGCCCTGGTGATGGGCCTGACCTGCGGGGTGACGTCATCCATCAACACCCTGTCTCCGGCGGACCTCATCACCCGTCACAGCCTGCTGTCGGTGATGGGTTGGGGTATGCTCATCGGCGGCGGGGTGGCCACCCTTCTCTTCCGCCCCTGGACCGTCCAGGTCCGGGTGGACGGTGCCCTCATCCTGGGTATGGCGGTCATCATCCTGGGCGGCACAATTCTGGCCTTCACCTTCTATATGCGGGGCATCCGCCTGGTGGGACCCATCGCAGGCAACGTCCTGTCGGCCACCGAGCCGGTGGGGGCGGTGGTGATCTCCGTCCTGGTTCTGGGGGTGGCCTTCACGGCCTATGACTTCCTGGGCTTCCTGCTGATCTTGATCACCGTGCCCCTCATTGCCGTG
>JAFYPT010000002.1 GCA_017547425.1 Ruminiclostridium sp. | reverse complement strand
GGCCATGTACTCTCTGGGGTAGTGGCACTTGAACCAGGCGGTCTGATAGGCCACGATGGCGTAGCACACGGCGTGGGCTTTGTTGAAGGCGTAGTTGGCGAAATCGGTGATCTCGTCGTAAATGCTCTCGGCCATTTCCGCCGGGATGCCGTTGGCGATACAGCCGGTGATGGTTCGCTCCGGGTCACCGTGAAGGAAGGCGGCACGTTCCCGCTGGATGTCCTTGAGCTTCTTCTTGGACATGGCCCGGCGGACCATGTCTGCCTGACCCAGGGAGTATCCGGCCAGACGGCGGAAAATTTCAATGACCTGCTCCTGGTAGACGATACAGCCGTAGGTGTTGGCCAGGATGGGCTCCAGGGCGGGGGTCTTGTAGGTGACGGTCTTGGGGTTGTGTTTGGAGGAGATGAACCGGGGGATGGAGTCCATAGGACCGGGCCGGTACAGGGCGATGATAGCCGTGATATCTTCAATATCTTTGGGCTTCAGGCCCACGCACACGCCGGTCATGCCGGCGGATTCCATCTGGAACACGCCGCAGGTCTTGCCCTCGGAGAGCATCCGGAAGGTGGCCGGGTCGTCGTCGGGGATCTGGTTCAGGCGGAAGTCTGGGGTATGAGTCTTTACCAGCTGGACGGCATCGTCCAGGACGGTCAGGTTCCGCAGGGCCAGGAAGTCCATTTTCAGAAGGCCCAGCTCCTCCAGGGTGGTCATGGGGTACTGGGTGACCACGGCTTCGTCGTTCTTGGCCAGGGGGACGTAGGTGTCCGCCGGGTTTCGGGTGATGACCACGCCGGCGGCGTGGGTGGAGGCATGGCGGGGCATACCCTCCAGGCCCTTGGCGGTGTCGATGAGGTTCTGGACCGTGGGGTCGCTCTCGTACATCTCCCGGAGAGGCTTGGACAGGTTCAAGGCATTCTCCAGGGTGATGTGCAGGGCGTTGGGGACCTGCTTGGCGATGGCATCCACCTCGGCGTAGGGGATGTTCAGGGCACGGCCCACGTCCCGGATGGCTCCCTTGGCGGCCATGGTGCCGAAGGTGACGATCTGGGCCACATGGTCGGCCCCGTACTTCCGGTTGACGTAGTCGATGACCTCGCCCCGTCGACGGTAGCAGAAGTCCACGTCGATATCGGGCATGGACACACGCTCCGGGTTCAGGAATCGCTCGAAGTACAGGGAGTACTTCATGGGATCCACGTCGGTGATATCCAGGCAGTAGGCCACCATGGAACCGGCGGCCGAGCCACGACCGGGTCCCACAGGAATGTCCTTGCTCTTGGCGTAGCCGATGAAGTCCGAGACGATGAGGAAGTATTCCACAAAGCCCATCCGGCGAATCATGGCCATCTCATATTCCAACTGGTCCAGGTATTCCTGGCTTCCGTTGGGGTAGCGCCGGGCAAAGCCCTGGCGGCAGAGGGTCTCAAAGTAGGCGTCTCCGTCGGTGTAACCCTCCGGGAGCTTGAACTCAGGCAGGTGATAGGTGCCGAACTGGAAGTCCACGTTGCACCGCTCGGCAATCTTGGCGGTGTTTTCCATGGCTTCCGGCCAGTCGGGGAAGAGGGCTGCCATCTCCTCTTCGCTCTTGATGTAGAACTCCTCGGTCTCGAAGCGCATCCGGTTGGGATCCTCTACGGTGCGGCCCATCTGGACGCACATGAGGACATCCTGGAGGGAGGCGTCCTGCCGGGTGAGGTAGTGGGCATCGTTGGTGACCACCAGGGGGATGCCGGTCTCCTTGTGGAGTTTCAGGATGCCCCGGGCGGCCTCCTTCTGTTCGGGAATGCTGTGGTCCTGAAGCTCCAGATAGTAGTCCTCCGGGCCAAAGATGGCCCGCATCTCCAGGGCGTGGGCCTTGGCCCCTTCGTAGTCCCCGGCCAGGATGCGAGTGGGAATTTCACCGGCCAGACAGGCGGACAGGGCGATGAGACCCTCGTGGTACTCCTTCAGCAGGTCCATATCCACCCGGGGCTTTCCGTAGAAGCCCTCGGTGAAGGACCGGCTCACCAGGGCGCACAGGTTCCGGTAGCCGGTGTCGTTTTGGCATAGGAGGACCAGGTGCCGGGGGCGGTCGTCCTGGTTCCGGTCGAAGCGGGACCGGGGGGCCACGTAGACTTCGCAGCCGATGATGGGCTTGATGCCCGCGGCCTTAGCGGCCTTATAGAAATCCACTGCCCCGTACATGACCCCGTGGTCGGTGACCGCTACGGCAGTCTGCCCCAGTTCCTGGGCACGCTGAACAAGCCCCTGGATGCGGCAGGCGCCGTCCAGAAGGCTGAATTCAGAGTGAACGTGCAGGTGGACAAATGCCATAGGCTTACTCCTGTTCCTTCAGGATCTCCTCCACGATCTCCATGGCGGAGAGGATGAGGATCTCGCAGCGGTTCTCGGTGCCAACAGCCTGGGCAGCGGGGCACTGAGCGGGGGTGATCTCGGTCTTCAGCAGGGGAGCGCAGCGCAGGTTGCCGTACTTGGCCTCGAAGCGGGTCTGGAACTCCTTGGACAGCTTGCCGGTGCGGCGCTTGCTGGCCACGGGGTCGTTCTGGTCCACGGGGGTAGCCAGACCCAGGACCATGATGCCGCCGGACAGAGCGCCGCAGAGCTCGCCGGTGAAGGCGCCTGCGCCGAAACCAGCGCCGATGTCAAAGCTGGCCTGCTCGGAGAGGCCGGTGACGTCCTGGAAAGAGGCCAGCAGGGACTGGCTGCAGTTGTAACCCTTCTTGTGGTAAGCGATAGCCTGTTCGTAACGATTCATGATAGTATGTCTCCTTTTATGATGTAGTAATACGTATTGGGCTGCCTGTTGTAGGGGCGATTCACGAATCGCCCGCAACGTGGGTCGAGCTCTATGGGTGGCGGGCGCATCGTGATGCGCCCCTACGAATACGGAAAGGATTGAGCGCACCCTGTAGGGGCCGATTTTATATCGGCCCGGGCCACGTTATTCTTCCTCCACGTCTTCCTCGGCCTCCACCTTCTTGCTCAGCTCAATGAGCTTCCGCAGGCGGTGGCTGAGGGAGGACTTGGTGACGGGGGGATGGCAGAGGGCGGCCAGCTGGGACAGGGGCAGCTCGGGGTTTGCCTCCCGCAGGGCGGCGGCCTCCTGGAGCTTGGGGGTCAGGTCCTTCAGCTTGTCGGCTTCCTTGAGGATCTGGATGGCCCGCCGCTGCTCCATGGCGGCGTCCACCGTCTTGTCCACGTTGGCGGCCTCGCAGTTGACCCGGCGGTTCACGCCGTTGCGCAGGAGTTTTTCTGCCTTGGTGTTCATGAGCTCCATGGCGCACACGGGGGCGCCGATGGCGGTGAGGAGGTCCTCGATGGCCTCGCTCTGCTTGAAATAGGTGATGTAGTTGGCCTTCCGGGTGACCTCCTTGGGGGCATACTCCAGCTCCCGCAGGAGGGTGGAGAGCTCCCGGCTGACGCTCCGGTGGGTGGTGGCCAGCTCCAGGTGATAGCCCTTCAAGGGGTCGGTCACCGACCCGCCAGCCAGGAAAGCCCCCCGCAGGAAGGCCTGACGGCAGTGGGTCTCCTCCAGAAGTCCGAAGTTGATGTGGTGGGCGGGGCCCGTGGGGTCAAAGGCGCAGGCATCCCACAGGATCTCCAGCTTTTGGGGGTCGGTAATGGTAAAGATATGCTTGCCCGGGGTCTGAGGATCCCCTTTTTCGTCAAAGGTCACCCCGAAGGCTTTGTGAAAGAGGGGGTTCAACCGTTGGGAAAAGGCCTGGGACTCGGTGACGATCTTCACCTCCAGGGGGGAGAAGCGGTTGCAGTAGAGCAGGATCCCGCAGGCCTCCGCCTGGGCGCAGCACTTCCGGGTGAGCTTATGGCGGCAGAGTTCGTTTTTCACTTCGGCGGCAAAGGACATGGCGGTTACCTCCTAAAGGTCAGCGGTTTATATCGCGGTGTTGTTCTTCTACTCGATAGCCTTTCTGGCGAATAAATTCGGTCACGGCATGGGCGATGGCCACCGACCGGTGGTGGCCGCCGGTGCAGCCGATGGCGATGACCAGGGAGGACTTGCCCTCCTCCACATACTGGGGCAGCAGGAAGGAGAAGAGATCCTCCAGATGCCGGAGGAATTCGTGGGTCTGGCGGTAGCCAAAGAGGAAGGTCCGGACGGGTTCCTCCAGACCGGAGCACTCCTTCAACTCGGGGATGTAGTAGGGGTTGGGCAGGAACCGGGCATCAAAGACCAGGTCGGCGTCCCGGGGGATGCCGTGCTTAAACCCGAAGGAGGTCACCGAGATGGAGATGGACTCACTGGGGGTGGCCATGCCGAAAAGGCGGAGAAGCTCCCCTCGGAACTTGGACAGGTTCAGGCCGGTGGAGTTCAG
>JAFYPT010000056.1 GCA_017547425.1 Ruminiclostridium sp. | reverse complement strand
AGTCATACCAGGAGGCGATGCGGCAGAGTTCCTCCCAGTCCTTGCCCCGCATGACGGCATGGTAGAGTTCGCCGGCCTCGCAGGCAGAGCCCAGGATGAGGCCCTCCCGGTTGGCGTTGATCTCACTCTTGGGCATAATGGGGAACCGCTTGAAGTACTTCAGGTGGCCCAGGGAGATGAGCTTGTAGAGGTTGCGCAGACCAGCCTGGTTCTTGGCCAGGACGATCAGGTGCTTGGGCATCCGCTTGGCCTTACCCAGGGAGCTGGTTTTGGCCAGGTTGCCGTTGATCTGCTGGAGGGTGCTGACCCCACGGTCCCGGAGCATCTGGATGAAGGGGACCAGCATATGCCCCACCATGGCGGCATCGTCCGAAGCACGGTGGTGGTTGAAATCAGGCAGGTTCAAATGACGGCAGACCACATCCAGCTTGTACTTACCCAGGTCGGGCAGCAGGTTCTGGGCCAGAGGCAGGGTATCCAGATAGGTAGGCTTGAAGGGAATGTCATATCGTTTGCACCCCTCCCGGATGAAGCCGATGTCAAACTCGGCATTGTGGGCGGCCAGGGGACGGTCCCCCACAAAGTCCAGGAAGGCCCGGATGGCCTCTTCCTGGCTGGGGGCTCCCACCAGCATATCGTCGGTGATACCGGTGAGCTGGACGATGTTGTGGGCCAGGGGACGCTGGGGGTCTACGAAGGTCTGGAATTTCTCCTTCACCTCTCCGTTCTCCAGGACCACGGCACCAATCTCGGTGATGAGTTCCGTCTTCTTGTCCAGGCCGGTGGTTTCCAGATCGAAGCAGACCATGGGTCCATCCAGGTCCTGGTCCAAGGGACCACGAAGGGTGAGTTTGTCGTCCACATCGTTAATATAGTAGGCCTCAGTGCCCAGCAGGACTTTGATCTTCCCCTTACCAGCGCTCCAGGCATCCGGGAAGGACTGGGCCACGCCGTGGTCGGTGATGGCAATGGCCGGGTGGCCCCAGGATATGGCCCGCTTGACCACGTCCTTGGTCTCGGTGAGGGCATCCATCAGGGACATGCGGGTGTGGAGATGGAGCTCCACTCGCTTTTCCGGGGCATTATCCTTCTTCTTGGGCTTGTCCGCCGTCTCAATAATGAGAGGTTCCAGAACCATGTCGTTCTCGAAGCGACTCAGGTTCAGACGACCGGAAATCTTCAGGTGCATACCCGCCTTGACTCCGTTGACAATGGGAGCCGCTTCCTCGGCGGACATGAACTTGTTCACCCGGATGGAGGAGGTGTAGTCAGTGATATCAAAGCCCACCACACAGGCATCGCGCTTTTTCAGTTCCTTATGTTCCACGGCGAAGACATCGCCCTGAACGGTGACCACGCCCATGTCCAGTTCCAGGGTGTTCATGGGGAGGGGCTTTTTCTTGATCTGTCGGTTGCCGAAAATCCGGTTGGCAGAAAAGACCTTCTCCGCCTCGTGGGCGGCCTGGGCCTCCTTCATGGCCTTCTGGCGAAGAGCCTCAGTCTGACGGAAGGCTCGCTCCTGCTCGCTCATGGGAGGTTCTTCCGGAGCAGGTTCCGGTTCCGGCTCAGGCTCAGGCTGAGGTTCTGCCTTGGCCTCCTCCTGACAGCAGAGGGCGGGTTCGGGGGCCATGGGCCGCAGATGGACGGCATTCACCTGGTACAGCCCCGCCAGTTCCCGCTCGATATAGGCAAGCAAATCCTCCGGGGGTAATGCAGGGCACAGTAAAGTCGCCTCAATGGTCCGGGCAGCACTGTCCAGGACGGCGCCGCTGACCACCCAGGGTTCCAGATAGGCCAGCAGGTCGTGAGCCTGCTGGTTGGTCAGATGGGTGTGATAGGGAGAAAACATCTCAAAAAAGGTGGGGTTTCTTTCTGACATGGGGACATCCTTTCTGAGGTGAGTAAAGCAGAAACGGGCCGACAGAGGTCGGCCCTACTGCGAATGTTCATTAGGGAATTTCGTGAATGAGAGCCATGAGCTCGTCCAAAAGGGCCTCCTGGGGGACCTTCTTCACCACTTCGCCGTGGCGGAAGAGAATGCCGAAGCCGTTGCCACCGGCAATGCCCACATCGGCGGCAGATGCCTCGCCGGGGCCATTCACCACGCAGCCCATGACTGCCACGGTAATGGGCTTTTGGACCTCCTGGAGCCGTTCCTCCACGGCTTTGGCCAAGGGGATTAAGTCGATCTTGGTTCGGCCGCAGGTGGGGCAGGCGATCAGGTCAGGGCCGTCTTTCCGGAGACCCACCGCCTTCAGAATATCCTTGGCGGCCACGATCTCCTCCACCGGGTCGGCAGTAAGAGTGACGCGGAGGGTGTCACCTATGCCCAGACCCAGCAGACCGCCGATTCCGGCGGCAGACTTGATGGTGCCCATGCGGGTGGTGCCCGCCTCGGTGACTCCCAGATGTAAGGGGTAATTGGACTGCTGACTCATGAGCTGATAGGCCTGCATGGTGGTGGCCACATGGGAGGTCTTCAGAGAGACGCAGATATCGTCAAAATCATAACGGTTCAGCAGGGCGATGTGGCCGAAGGCAGAGTCCACCATAGCCTGAGGGGTGGGGCCACCGTACTTCTCCAGAAGGTGCTTTTCCAGAGAGCCGCCATTGACCCCGATGCGGATGGGAATGTTCTTCCAGGCGCAGGCATGGGCCACGGCCTTCACCCGCTCGGGTTCGCCAATGTTGCCCGGGTTGATGCGGACCTTGTCGGCACCGGCTTCGATACACTCCAAAGCCAGCTTGTAGTTGAAGTGGATATCCACGACTAAGGGCAGATCGATCTGCTCCTTGATCTTCCCCACTGCCTTGGCGGCTGCCATATTGGGCACAGCCACCCGGACGATCTCGCATCCGGCAGCCGCCAGACGCCGAATCTGCCGAACGGTGGCCTCCACATCGTCGGTGGGTGTATTGGTCATGGATTGGATGGAAACAGGGGACCCTCCACCGATGGGAAGGCCACCCACGAAGATTTTCTTTGTCATAGAGTTTCACCTCTTAGCTGAAAAGCTTCAGCACGTCGCTGAAGGTCACACAGACCATGAGACCCAGAAGAAGCACAAACCCTGCTGCATTCAGCCATGCCTCGTACTTGGGGTCCAGCCGCTGGCGGGTGGTAAGCCAGAGGACTTCTGCCGCTACCAGCAGGAAGATGCGCCCGCCGTCCAGAGCAGGAATGGGAAGCATGTTCATGATGGCCAGGTTCACTGCAATGAGGGCGATGAGATAACAGACATTCTGGATGCCAGACACCACACTGTCACTTCGGCTTCCGGTCTCCTCAATAACAGTGACGATACCCACAGGGCCGGACATATCCTGCAAGCCCACCTGACCGGTGACCAGCATGCCCAGGCTGGACCATACCGCCTTGGCAAAATAGACACAGGTGTTCCAGCTGTGGACCAGGACACCGGAAAGGGTGACCTCCTCCCGCTGGAAGGTCAGGCCGTACATGGTGACTGTCTGGCCGTTGTAATCATATTCCTGCGGGTCCAAGGGGAAGTCCTCCAACAGAATCTCCCGGCCATCCCTCTCAATGAGGATGTCCTTGGGCCCCTCTCCGGCGGCCTTCAGATGAGAGCCCACATCGTTGTAGACCCAGACCTTCTTCCCGTCGATGGACAGGATTCGGTCACCGGGCATCAGCCCCTCTTCCCCGGCATAGGGGAACCCATCCAGAAAACCCTGGATGACAGGAACGGTATACCCCCCTGCCCAGGTAAACAGGAAAGCCACCAGAAGAAAGCCCGCCAGGAAGTTGGCGGCAGAACCAGCTACCAGGATGATCAGTTTCTTCCACAGGGATTTGGCCGCAAAGGACCGGGGATTTGGTGTCTCCCCTTCCTCTCCGTTCTCCCCTTCCATGGCGCAATAGCCGCCCACAGGAAAAAGACGCAGAGAGTAGAGGGTCTCCCCTTTCTGCCTGCTGAACAGGCCGGGCCCCATGCCAATGGAAAACTCATTGACCTGGACATCCAGGCGTTTTGCAGCAAGGAAATGGCCTGCCTCATGGACCGCTATGAGCAGACCAAAGAGGACAACGCCGATGATGATGTAGAGCAAACCGGTCACCTCGAAAGATTGTTGGTATCAGTGCTGGGCGCAGTAGGCTTCCGCTGCCTCCCGAGCCAGCTTGTCGGCCCGGCGGATAGCTTCCAGAGAGTCGGCCTCCTCACGGGGAACGGTCTCCAGGGCATACTCCACCACCCGGGCAATGTCCAGGAAGGAGATCTCCCCGGCCAGGAACTTGGCCACGGCAATCTCGTTGGCGCCGTTCAGGATGGCAGGGGCGGTCTTGCCCTCTTTGGCAGAGCGGATAGCCAGAGCCAGACAGCGGAAGGTTTCCGTGTCAGGCTCCGCAAAGGTCAGGGCCTTGCAGGAGAAGAGGTCCAGGGGATTGGCCGGACCGGGAACCCGCTCCGGCCAGGACAGGGCGTACTGGATGGGCAGGCGCATATCCGGAGAGCCCAGCTGGGCAATCACACTCTGATCACAGTATTCCACCGCCGAGTGCAATATGCTCTCCCGATGGACCAGGATCTGGATCTTTTCCGGGGGCACGTCAAAGAGGGACATGGCCTCCAGGAATTCCAGGCCCTTATTCATAAGGGTGGCAGAGTCGATGGTGACCTTGGCTCCCATGGACCAGTTGGGGTGTTTCAAGGCATGGGCCGGGGTGACAGACTCCAGTTCCTGGGCGGTCTTGCCGAAGAAGGGACCGCCGGAGGCGGTCAGCAGGATGCGCTGGACCTCTTTGTGACCGCTTCCCTGGAGGCACTGGAAAATGGCCGAGTGCTCCGAGTCCACGGGAACGATCTCCGCCCCCTTCTCCTTGGCCCGGGCCATCACCAGAGGACCGGCGCAGACTAGGGTCTCCTTGTTGGCCAGGGCAATACGCTTGCCACAGTCAATGGCCGCCAGGGTGGGCTCCAGTCCGGAGATGCCCACCAGGGCGGTGACCACCGTGTCGGCCTCGGGGATAGAGGCCGCCGCCAGGATACCCTCCTGACCACCCATGACCCGGATGTCCGTGTCGGATAACCGTTCAGCTAAAGCAGCGGCGGCGGTCATATCCGCCGCCGCTACCAGAACAGGCTTAAATTTTCTAGCCTGCTGCTCCAGCAGGTCTATGTTGTGATTGGCCGTGAGAGCGGCCACCCGGATGCCGCAGGCTTCCGCCACATCCAGGGTCTGGGTGCCGATGGAACCGGTAGAACCCAGGATCGAAATGGTACGCTGGATCATATGTATTTCCTCTCGAATCACTTGAACGCGGGGATCCAGTCAATGAGGATCTCCACCAGAGGTGCACAGAAGATGACGCTGTCGAACCGATCCAGAACACCGCCATGACCGGGCAGCAGGGTACCGAAGTCCTTGATCTTGCGGGTACGCTTGATGTAGGAGAAGGACAGATCGCCAAACTGGGAGATCACGCCGCCCAGGATACCGTAGACTGCCAGGAAGTAGTAGTTCACGGTGACTTCGGTGATGAAATGGAAGATCACGCCGTAGATGATGGCGACCACCACGCTGCCCACCAGACCGCCGATGGAACCTTCCACGGTCTTCTTGGGGGACAGGACAGGAGCCAACTGGCGGATGCCCTCGTCACCCTTGCGCTTGCGAACAAACATGCCGGTGAGCATGGCGAAGGCATCGGAGGCAAAGGCCAGAGCCAGGGGCAACAGGATATAGCTGGTGCGCAGCTCCATCATGCCGATGCGGACCACAGAGGACAGGCCATAGGAAACGACTAAGGCAAAGAAGAAAGCAGAGCCCACCCGGTCGATCTTGACCCGGAAACGGCTGAGGAATGCCTCCACAAAAACCAGGATGAGGTAGACCAGCAACACAGCCAGGGCCACGGTGCGGCTCTCTCCGCCATAGACCCAGAAGGGAACGATCATGGCGACGATGGCGGTGTACAGAGCGATGCGGGGGTGGTTCATACCAATGGCATGCATGGCCTCATAGGTGCCGATGGCCGACAGCAGAGCGACAGCAGTGGGGGTCAGAGGCTCAGGGAGCACAAAGAGCACCAGCAGGATCACAGGGATACCCACGCCTGCGACCAAAAGTCTGTTTTTCATAAGGATGGTTTCCTTTCTTTGGTCCTTCGCACCCAGGGGCGAAAGACTGGTTACACGCCGCCGAACCGGCGCTGACGGCTCTGATAGCTCGCCAGGGCCTTGTCCAGGACCTGGGGTGTGAAGTCGGGCCAGAGCTCGTCGGTAAAGTAAAACTCGGAATAGGCGCCCTGCCAGGGCAGGAAGTTGGACAGGCGAAGCTCACCGCTGGGCCGGATGATGAGGTCCGGATCGGGGATCCCCCGGCTGTCCAGATAGCGGGAAAAGGCCTCCTCGGTGAGGTCCTTGGCCTGGACACGGCCCTCGGCCACCTCTTTGGCCCAGGCCTTGGCGGCCCGGATGATCTCATCCCGGCCGCCGTAGTTCAGGCAGACGTTGATCTGATACTTGGCGTCCACTCGGTTGCCCACTTCCACGGTTTCCAGGCAGAGGTCCCGCAGTTCCTCCGGCAGGGCGGTGATATCGCCCAGGAAGCAGATGCGGAAGCCGTCCTTCTGCATCTTCTCCAGAGCCTCCAGCAGGTACTTGCGCAGAAGGTCCATGATGGCGGACACTTCCTCCGCAGGCCGCTTCCAGTTCTCGGTGGAGAAGGCATAGACGGTCAGGTAGGGGATGCCCAGGTCCCGGCAGTAGTAGGCGATGGAGCGGAAGGTCTCGGCTCCGGCGGCATGGCCAGCAGTCCGGGGCAGTCCCCGCTTCTTGGCCCAGCGGCCGTTGCCGTCCATGATTATGCCAATATGCTTTGGCAGGCGGGAGAGGTCAAGCTCTGCCTCCCCCGCCTGTTTTTTCTTAAATAAAGCCATGAATTACACAGCCATCAGTTCGGCTTCCTTGCCTGCAGTCAGCTCATCGATCTCCTTGATGCGCTTGTCGGTGACCTTCTGCAGTTCCTTCTCCAGGTCCTTCATGTCGTCCTCGGTGATCTCGGACTTCTTCTCCATGCCCTGGATCTTGGTCATTGCATCACGGCGGATGTTGCGGATGGCAACCTTGCCGTTTTCGCCGTACTTCTTGACCTGTTTGGTCAGTTCCTTACGGCGTTCCTCAGTCAGCTGGGGGAAGGTCAGTCGGATGACCTTGCCGTCGTTCTGGGGGTTGATGCCCAGCTCGGAGACCAGGATGGCCTTCTCGATGCCCTTGAGCAGGGTGCCGTCCCAGGGCTGGATGACCAGAGTACGGGGGTCAGGGGTGGAGATGCTTGCCACCTGGTGGATGGGGGTCTCGGTGCCGTAGTATTCCACGGTGATGCGGTCCAGAACGCCGGCGTTGGCGCGGCCTGCACGGACGGAAGCAAAGTCGCTGACAACCACGTCAACGGTCTTCTGCATCTTTGCGTCATATTCCTTGATGATCTCGCTCATGATTACTGTTCCTCCTCAACGATAGTTCCGATCTGTTCGCCCATGACCACTCTCTGAATGTTCTGAGGGTCTGCCAGGGCAAAAATCATGACAGGGATGTGGTTCTCCTTGGCCAGGGCGGTGGCAGGCAGGTCCATGACCTGCAGACTGTCTGCCAGGACCTTGGCATAGGTGATGCGGTCGAACTTGACCGCGTTGGGGTCCTTCTTGGGGTCAGCGCTGTAAACGCCGTCGATGTTCTTGGCCAGCAGGATCATGTCAGCCCCGATCTCTGCCGCACGGAGGACAGCCGCCGTATCGGTGGAGAAATAGGGGTTGCCGGTACCGCCGGCGAAGATGACCACAGTGCCTTCCTTCAGGTAGGCCTCTGCCGCGTCCCGGGAATAGGGTTCTGCCACAGGACCCATAGCGAAGGACGTAAGGACCTTGGCCTTCTGGCCCTTCTGTTCCAGCACATCCTGAACCGCCAGGCTGTTGATGACGGTGGCCAGCATGCCCATCTGGTCCGCACGGCTGCGCTCCATCTTGTCGCCGCCATCCTTCAGGCCACGCCAGATGTTGCCGCCGCCCACCACCAGGCCAACTTCCACACCCAGGTCGGCGCAGGACTTGATGACCTCGCACACCTGGTGAATGAAGCCAAAGTCGTGACCGCGGCCGGGTGCGCCAGCCAGGGCCTCGCCGCTGATCTTCAGCAGGACCCGCTTGTACTTGGGATCGCTCATCTCTTTTCTACCTCCCAGCGCAAACGCGCAGAAATCCATCGTTTGCTATAGTTGCATCTATTTTAATATAAATCTTCCATTTTGCATAGAGGGTATTTCGCTTTTTTCAAAAAAAGACCGTCCACACGGTATGAAAAAGCCCCCGAATTTTCGGGGGCTTTGAATGCGGGTTTACATCTTGCCGACGGCGTCAAACTCGTCTGCGATTTCCTTGGAAGGTTCGGGGGTAACCAGGGAGACCAGGACGATGACCACCAGGGCAACCAGGAAGGCGGGCAGCAGCTCATAGATGGACCAGACACCGCCCAGCTTGGAGATGCCGTACTTCCAGAGGAAGACCATACCGGCACCGGCCACCATACCGGCCAGAGCACCCTGCTTGGTGGTGCGCTTCCAGAACAGAGCGCACAGGATCACGGGGCCAAAGGAGGCGCCGAAACCGGCCCAGGCGAAGGAGACGATGCGG
This sequence comes from Ruminiclostridium sp., assembly GCA_017547425.1. Taxonomy (GTDB): domain Bacteria; phylum Bacillota; class Clostridia; order Oscillospirales; family Oscillospiraceae; genus Evtepia. The sequence continues at coordinate 13,199 of JAFYPT010000056.1, read as the reverse complement.
AAGACGGAGCTGTTGGGATCCCATGCCAGGAAGACGGCCACGATAGCGATGGCGGCGACGGTGATGCGGGCAGCGGTCAGGGACTGCTTGGCAGTCATCTTGATACCCAGGAAGTCCTGCATCAGGTCCTGGGAGACACCGGCAGCGGCGGTCAGCAGCTGGGAGTCTGCGGTGGACATGGTGGAAGCCATGATACCAGCCAGAGTAACACCGGCCACGATAGCGAAGATGGGACCGAACTGGCTCATCAGGTTGGCCAGCTGGATGATGATGGTCTCGGACTCGGCAGAAGTTGCCAGGAAGGGAATGTTGCCGGCCTGGGTCACGCCGTAGCCGACGATACCGATCAGGATAGCCACACCCATGGCGATGACGACCCAGATGGAAGCCACTCGGCGGGAGATCTTCAGCTTGTTCACATCCTCAATTGCCATGAAGCGCAGCAGGACGTGGGGCATACCGAAGTAACCCAGACCCCATGCCAGGGTGGAAGCGATAGCCAGAGTTCCATAGGTAGAGGCGGTGCCCTCTGTCATGTTGTGGCCCTGGTTCAGGTTCAGGTAGCCGGGCAGAGCCTGGGCGTTGGAAACAACTGCGTCCCAGCCACCGGCCTGGTTGATGCCGAAGCAGACGATAACGATCAGAGCGGTGGACATGACGATACTCTGGATCAGGTCGTTGTTGGCAACGGCCAGGAAGCCGCCCAGAACGGTGTAGACGATGATGATGATGGCGCCGATGACCATAGCGGCATGGTAGTCCACACCGAAGAGGGATGCGAACAGGGTACCAATGGCCTTGAAGCCGGATGCGGTGTAGGGGATGAAGAAGATCAGGATGACCAGGGCTGCGATGCAGGCCAGGACATTCCGGTCATCATGGAAACGGCGGGAGAAGAAGCTGGGGATGGTAACGGCCTTCACAGTGACGGTGTAGTTGCGCAGACGCTTTGCAACGATCAGCCAGTTCAGGTAGGTACCGGCAGCCAGACCGATGGCGGTCCAACCGGGCTCGGCAACACCGGAGATGTAGGCCAGGCCGGGCAGGCCCATCAGCAGCCAGGAACTCATGTCGGATGCCTCCGCACTCATAGCGGTGACGATGGGGCCCAGCTGACGACCGCCCAGGTAGAACTCCTGAGAGGAGCCGCCGGTATTCTTCTTGCCGAAGTAGATACCCACGAAGATCATCAGGCACAGATAAGCAATAATCGTGCCGATGATCAGGATTTGCGCTGTGGTCATAATACAATCACTCCTAAATAAAATCACGTTTCTCTCTCAAAACGCAGAAACAGTCGAGGCATATCATACCACGACTTATAGTAGAACGCAACACAGAACACGGTATAGACTATAGTCTATACCGTGTTCTGTGTTTTCCAGCATATTCTTTTGATATTCAGTCTTTTTTCTCTGTACGATTTTCTGTACTAAATTCTGCCCGAAAACCATCCAGAAAAACAGGCATCACCTGGGCGGCATACTGCCGGAGGGAGAACTCACCGCCCCGGAGGCACCAGTCGTACATAAGGGCCCGCTCGCTGAGGGCGTAGAGGCGGACCATCTCGCTGACACTCTGCCTGTCCGAGAACTCTCCCCTCTCCTGGCCCTGGGTGATGATCTTTCGCAGGAGCCGGTAATAGGTCCTCTTCTGGTTCAGCAGGTGCCGCTCGCCGTTGGTCACCAGCTGGGTGGAAAGGAGACGGGCCAACAGCTCCACAGACACTTTGTTCTCGATCATCCGGAAGAGTTCACTGTTCAGATAGAGAAGCTGGTCCATAGCAGGCATGTCCGGATCCATGGTTTCCTGGAGGGCCTCGTATTTCTCATCAAAGAGGTCAGACAGGGTGGACAGGAGGGCGTCCTTGCCGTCGAAGTAGTGATAGAAGGAACCTTTGGAGGTCTGGGAGGTCTCGATGATCTCCTCTACCGTGGTCTCCTCATAGCCCTGCTCATAGAAGAGCTGCCACGCGGCGGAAACGATCTTGCCACGGGTGTTCCGAGGATTTTTCTTGGCCATGGGGCTGGCCTCCTTTCCAGGAAATGATCAGGCGAAATATGCCTCGATGGCAACACGGTCTGCGGTGACGGAACCCTGGATCATGGTGGGCTGGCCGCCGCCCTTGCCGCCCAAGGCCTGGTGAATCTCCTTGGACTGGGCCCGCAGGTCTACGTTCTTACTGCCCATGACATGACGGTACTGGCCGTCCTTGCCTACAAAGACGGCGCAGATGCCGCCGCACTTCTCCATACCGGTGTTCACCAGGGTGCGCATGGACTGGCTGTCCAGGTCCTCCTCAAAGAGGACAATGTTGCCCTCGGTCTCGGGCAGGGACTTGGCTTTTTCGGTGACCAGGGCCGCCCGGGTCTCTTTCAGGGTCAGGTGGAGGGCTTCCAGCTCCTTCTGGAGGCGTTCCACACCCTGGAAGGCGTTCTCCTGCTTCACGGACAGGGCAGCGGAGATGGCGGCCACATTGGTCTGCTTTACCTTATAATCCCGGTAAGCAAGTTCGCCGGCGGCCATCCAGATACGGATGCCCCCCCGGTGGCGCATGGTGGACAGAAGCTTCACCATGCCGATCTCGCCGGTGCGTTTCACATGAGGGGCGCAGCAGGCGCAGACATCACAGCCGGGGATGGTGACGATGCGGACGTTTTCGGTCAGGTCCAGCTTGCTGCGGTAGTCCAGGTCTGCCAGGACCTCAGGGGCAGGGTACTCGGCGGTGATGGGGCGGTTCTCCCAGATGATGCGGTTGGCCTGAGCCTCGATGTTCTCCACCTCTTCGGGGGTCAGTTCCTTGTCAAAGTCCAGGATGACCTCGTTCTCCCCCATGTGGAAGCCCACGTTGGTGCAGCCGTAGAGGGAGTGGGCCAGGCCGGAGACCACGTGCTCACCAGAGTGGCACTGCATCCGGGCAAAGCGCAGGGGCCAGTCCAGCTCACCAGTGACGGTCTCCCCCACGGTCAGGGGCACATCGGTCACATGGCAGATACCCTCAGGGGTCTCCTGGACATCCAGTACGTTGGCTCCCCCCAGGGTGCCCTGGTCAGGAAGCTGGCCGCCGCCTTCCGGGAAGAAAGCGGTCTGGTCCAGGAAAACGTGCCACATTCCCTCCTCGGCGGGAGTGCAGGAGAGGACGGTGGCAGGGAAAAAGGACAGATGGCTGTCCTGATCGTAGAGTTTGATGGTCATGGTTGATCTCCTTTTGAAAAAACGCGCTGCGACTGCAGCGCGTTTTGAATCTAATCAGATGGATTCCCAGCCAAGTGGGTTCCAATTTTCTTACAGCAAGATGATGCCTGCGTCGTGGCAGGCCTGGATGGTCTCGTCATCCCAGATGGATGCCTGGACCTCGCCGATGTGGGCCTTGCCCAGCAGCAGCATGGACAGACGGGACTGGCCGATACCGCCGCCGATGGTCAGGGGCAGTTCGTTGTTCAGCAGCATCTTGTGGAAGGTCAGCTCTCTGCGGTCGTCGCAGCCGGACACAGTGAGCTGATGGTCCAGAGCCTTGGCATCCACGCGGATGCCCATGGAGGACAGCTCCACAGCCTTGCCCAGAACGCTGTCCCACAGGAGGATGTCGCCGTTCAGAGTCCAGTCATCGTAGTCGGGGGAGCGGGTGTCGTGGGGCTTACCGGACTTCAGGGCGCCGCCGATGCCGATAATGAAGGTGGTGGGGTGCTCCTTCACCCAGGCGTCCTCTCTCTCCTTGTCAGAGTAGCCGGGGTACTTGTCCTCCAGCTCCTGGCTGGTGACGAAGCTCACCTCAGGGGTGATCTGGGGCAGGACGCACAGCTGGGGATAGACTGCCTGAAGGGTCTTCTGGGTGTCCACCATGGCGTTGACGATGCCCTGGACGGTGGCCTTCAGGTAGTCCAGGTTCCGGTTCCGGGGGGCGATGACTTTTTCCCAGTCCCACTGGTCCACGTAGATGGAGTGGAGGTTGTCGGGGATCTCGTCACGACGGATGGCGTTCATGTCGGTGACCAGGCCCTCGCCCACGGGGAAGTGGTAGTTGTGCAGGGCCAGTCGCTTCCACTTGGCCAGGGAGTGGACCACCTGGGCCTCACGCTCGGCAGCGGGCACATCGAAGGAGACGGGACGCTCCTTGCCGCTCAGGTTGTCGTTCAGACCGGAGGAGGCCTCCACGAACAGGGGGGCGGACACGCGGCGGAGGTGGAGGTTGCCGCAGAGGGTGTCCTCATAGACCCGCTTCAGCAGAGCAATGGCCTTCTGGGTGTCGTACAGGTTCAGCAGAGGTGCATACTCTGCGGGGATGTAAGTCTTGGACATGGTTATCGATACTCCTTGTTGGAATGATTCCAAATGTTCTGTCTTATCCGTGATAGAGTTTGGAGGTCTGGTACTTGGGCTCGCTGGTGAGACGAACACCCAGACGACGGAAGCTGTCCTCGTCGGCCTCGGACAGGATAACGGTGGTGTGGACCTCACAGCCTCTCAGCTTCTGGAGCTGGGCCACCGCCTGCTTGGCGTTGGGGTCGGTGACGGCGCAGATGGACAGGGCCACCAGGAGCTCGTCGATGTGGAGGCGGGGGTTCTTGTTGCCCAGGACGTTGACCTTCAGGTTCTGGACAGGCTCAATGACCGCGGGGGAGATCAGATGGGTCTCGTCGGCAATGCCGCCCAGGTATTTCAGAGCGTTCAGCAGCAGGGCGGAAGAACTGCCCAGGAGAGCAGAGGTCTTGCCGGTGAGGATCTTGCCGTCGGGCATCTCCATTGCGGCGGCGGGTTCCCCGGTCCGCTCGGCCACTTCCAGGGCAGGCAGGACCACGGCGCGGCTCTCGCCGGTGAGGCCCAGCTGCTTCATGAGCAGTTCGATCTTATAGATGGAGCTGCCGTCGGTGCGGCCTCTGCGGTAGCGGCACTGCTCCGTGTAGAACCGGCGGAGAATCTCCTCCTTGGAGGCCTGGCAGACGGCATCGTCGTCGATGATGCAGTAGCCCACCATGTTCACGCCCATGTCCGTGGGGGACTGGTAGGGGCAGGAACCGGAGATATGCTCGAACATGGTCTTCAGCACAGGGAAGACCTCCACGTCTCGGTTGTAGTTGACGGTGGTGACCCCATAGGCCTCCAGATGGAAGGGGTCAATCATGTTCACGTCGTTCAGATCGGCGGTGGCCGCCTCGTAGGCCAGGTTCACCGGGTGCTTCAGGGGCAGGTTCCAGATGGGGAAGGTCTCATACTTGGCATAACCAGCCTGGATGCCCCGCTTGTGCTCGTGGTAGAGCTGGCTCAGGCACACGGCCATCTTGCCGCTGCCAGGGCCGGGGGCGGTGACCACCACCAGGGAGCGATCAGTCTCAATGTATTCGTTGCGACCAAAGCCCTCGTCGCTGACGATGTGGGGCAGGTCGTAGGGATAGCCGTTGATGGTATAGTGGCGGTAGACCTTGATGCCCAGGTTCTCCAGCTGGGACTGGAAGAGCTCGGCGGCAGACTGGCCGCTGAACCGGGTCAGGACCACGCTGCCCACCTGGAAGCCGAAGGAGCGGAAGGTGTCGATGAGGCGGAGAGTGTCGGAACCGTAGGTGATGCCCAGGTCACCGCGCACCTTGCTCTTTTCCAGGTCCATGGCGGAAACGGTGACCACGATCTCCACCTGCTCCTTCAGCTGCATGAGCATGCGGATCTTGGAGTCGGGGTGGAAGCCGGGCAGGACCCGGGAGGCATGGTGATCGTCAAAGAGCTTGCCGCCGAACTCCAGGTACAGCTTGCCGCCGAACTGGCTGATGCGGGAGCGGATATGCTCGGACTGCATCTCCAGATATTTCTCATTGTCAAAGCCAAGTCGCTCGATCATGGTTCTCGCTTCCTCTCGTTGATTCTCTATTGTGTCAGGCATTTGTGCCAATAATCAGCCATTGTACAAAATCAACTGTACCACAATTGTATGAAAAGTCAATATGTGTACATGATTATTGGTAAGGTTGACGAAGGGGTTCTCTGGCTATTTTTGGCGGAAATGATAACCCTGTGCAAGCTGACAAGCAATCCCAACAGAATCTATTGCCACTTCACTTATTTTATGGTATACTTTCTTATTCAGAAAGGGACAATTTATTCCCTTCACTTAATGATAAGATCAAATAGCAACAAGGAGCTATGTAATATGCTTGAACTGAAAGGACTTACCTATCAGGTTGACAATGAGGGCGGCGGCACCACCAACATCCTCAACGGCATCGACCTGACTGTTGCTGACAATAAATTCATTGTCATCACCGGCCCCAACGGCGGCGGCAAGACCAGCCTGGCCAAGACCATCATGGGTCTGTACCAGCCCACCGGCGGTCAGATCCTGTGGAACGGGACCGACATCACCAACATGACCATCACCGAGCGCGCCAAGCTGGGCATCAGCTACGGCTTCCAGCAGCCCCCCCGCTTCAAGGGTATGCGTGTCCGTGACCTGCTGGAGCTGGCCTCCGGCACCAAGCTGACCCGTGACGAGTGCTGTTCCTACCTGAACCGGGTGGGTCTGTGCGCCGCAGACTACGTGGACCGCGAGATGGACACCTCCCTCTCCGGCGGCGAGGTCAAGCGCATCGAGATCGCCACCATCCTGGCCCGCCCCAGCGGCCTTCTGATCTTCGACGAACCCGAGGCCGGCATCGACCTGTGGTCCTTTGCCAAGCTCACCGAGACCTTCCGCCTGATCCACGGCCGCCGGGAGAACACCATCATCGTCATCTCCCACCAGGAACGTATCATCGACCTGGCTGACGAGATCGTCATGGTTTCCGACGGTAAGGTGGTCCGCCACGGCCCCAAGGAAGAACTCATGATCCACATCCTGGCCGAGACCGGCAACGGCTGCGACTTCCTCAGAGGCGCCACCTGCCACGACCAAGACAAGGAGGGCTAAGCCATGGCACAGAACAAAGTAGACATCAACCTCCTGCGGGAAATCGCAGATCTGGAAGGCACCCCCAAGGGGGCTTACAACATCCGCAAGAACGGCCAGCTGGTCTCCCGCGGCATCAACGCCAACATCGACATCGTCACCAAGGACGACAAGCCCGGCATTGACATCATCATCAAGGACGGCACCAAGAACCAGTCCGTCCACATCCCCGTCATCATCACCGAGACCGGCCTGGACGAGCTGGTGTACAACGACTTCCACATCGGCGCTGACTGCGACGTGGTCATCGTGGCCGGCTGCGGCATCCACAACGCCGGCGACAAGAAGTCCGAGCACTCCGGCATCCACACCTTCTATATCGGCGAGAACTCCAAGGTCCAGTACGTGGAGAAGCACTACGGCGAGGGCGAAGGCACCGGCGAGAAGGTCATGAACCCCCGCACCGAGGTCTATCTGGAAAAGAACGCCTCCATCACCCTGGACACCACCCAGCTCCGCGGCGTGGACTCCACCGAGCGCTACACCAAGATCGTGGTGAAGGAAGGTGCCGAGGCCATTGTCATGGAGAAGCTCCTGACCCATGACAAGCAGAAGGCTGTCTCCGAGATGGACGTCATCCTGGCAGGCGAAGGTGCCTCCAGCCGCGTCATCTCCCGCTCCGTTGCCCAGGATGACTCCGAGCAGATCTTCTACCCTCGGATGATCGGCGACGGCGCAGGCTTCGGCCACGTTCAGTGCGACTCCATCCTCATGGGCAAGGCCAAGATCCAGTCCATCCCCGCCATCATCGCCAACCACCCCGACGCTCAGCTGGTCCACGAGGCTGCCATCGGCCGCATCGCAGGCGAACAGCTGCTGAAGCTCATGACCCTGGGCCTCACCGCCGAAGAGGCTGAGGAGGAGATCCTCAATGGCTTCCTGCGCTAAGGAAGGTCGGCTGTACGTAGGCCAGGACCCCCACCTGGGCAAGATCCGGGGGCTGGACCCCTGGGCCGTGGACAACGGCATCCATGTGATCTGCATCACCACGGAGAAGGCCGAGGGGATCATGATGATCGGCGACCAGAACACCCAGCAGTACGGCACCGTCCACGGGGGTATGCTGGTGGCCTTTGCCGACACCATCGCCGGCCACAGCCTGGTCTCCCACGGCAAGATGTGCGTCACCTCCAGCAGCACCGTGAACTTCCTGCGGCCTGCCTCCGGGGCCTACCTCTTCTGTCGGGCCACCCCGGTGAAGGTGGGCCGGACAGTCTGCGTGGTCTCTGTGGAGCAACGCAACGACAAGGACGAGCTGGTGACCACCGCCCTCTTCACCTTCACCCCCATCCAGGACGTGGAACCCCTGATCCTAGAGCCGAAATATCCCGAACTTACATTTTAAAACAACATAAAACCGGAGCGGAAAGCTCCGCTCCGGTTTTCATCATGGAATTGTTTTATAGATCCCAATCTTCGAATTCGTCATCGTAAGTCTCCAGGCTGTTGTCACACTTGCACTTACAGCAGCAGGAGGACAGCTTCTTCTGGATCCCGTTCAGGATCTGGGTGACCTCCTCCAGGTGAGAGAGGATCACACAGGCAAAGGCGGCAAGCTCCAGGCAGACGGCGGCAACCATCAGGATCGTTTTGGTCATCTTACTCAATTTCATAAAATACCTCCTTAGTAAGCATTGCATACATTCCTTATTATGTGATAATATTTTACATGATACCACAGGAAATTTCAATGCACCAGCGCATTTTCCCAAGTTTCGAACCAACGGACAGGCAGCAGCCTGACACAGAAAGGATGGAATCACTATGCGGTTTCAGAATGATAAAGGCGAGATCCAGATCAGCAGCGAAGTCTTTACCACCATCACTGGCGCAGTTGCCACCAGCTGCTTCGGTGTGAAGGGTATGGCTGCCCGCTCCAAGAAAGACGGTCTGGTTCACCTGCTGAGAAACGAATCCATGGCAAAGGGCGTTCGCGTCCTCTTCCACGAGGACGATGCCATCTCCATTGAGCTGCACATCGTTGTGGACAATGGCGTGAACCTCACCGCTGTGACCAACTCGATCATCAGCGAAGTCCGCTACAACGTCAACCAGCTGACCGGCGTGGAAGTCCGGGCCGTGGATGTCTACGTGGACTCCATGCAGATCGATTGATTGAGAAGGAGTATACATTATGGTACAGTTCATTGACGGCGCTATGCTGGCACGGATGATCATCCATGCCTCCGCCTCCCTCAATGCCGAAAAGCAAATGATCAACGAGCTCAATGTCTTCCCCGTCCCCGACGGCGACACCGGCACCAACATGGGTCTGACCCTGAGCGCCGCCGCTGCTGAGCTCCAGAAGAAGAACCCCACCACCGTGGGTCAGGCCGCTTCTGTGAATGCCTCCGCCATGCTCCGAGGCGCCCGCGGCAACTCCGGTGTCATCCTCTCCCTGATCTTCCGCGGCTTCTCCAAGGCCCTGAAGGACAAGGAGACCATGGACGGCATCGACCTGGCAGAAGGCCTGAACGCAGGTGTGGCCGCCGCTTACAAGGCAGTCATGAAGCCCGCAGAGGGCACCGTTCTCACCGTCTCCCGTCTGGCCGGCGAGCGCGCCAGCCGTGCCGCTGAGGAAAACACCTCTGTGGAATACGTGCTGGAGTCCGCCATCCTCCAGGCGGAGCAGACCCTGGCTGAGACCACCGACATGAACCCCGTCCTGAAGAAGGCCGGCGTGGTGGACGCAGGGGGCATGGGCTTCCTGGTCATCCTGAAGGGCATGCTGGACGAGATCCGCGGCGTTGCCATGCCCGAGGTGGCCGATGCCGCTCCCGTCCAGAAGGAAAAGGCTGACTTTGCCTCCTTCGAGACCGGCGACATCACCTTCGGCTACTGCACCGAGTTCATCTGCTCCCGGGACAACGACAAGGATCCCGAGGCCCTGCGTTCCTTCCTGGACGGCATGGGCGACAGCCTGGTGCTGGTGGAAGACGACGACATCATCAAGGCCCACGTTCACACCAATCACCCCGGCAAGGTCCTGGAAGAGGCCCTTACTTACGGCGGCCTGCTGATGGTGAAGATCGAGAACATGCGCGAGCAGCACACCGAGCTGGCTGAGGGCGCACAGTCCAACGCTCCCGCTCAGGAGGCTGAGGAGGAGATGGTGGATGCCGCTCCCGAGAAGAAGTACGGCTTTGTGGCTGTGGCAGCCGGCGACGGCCTGGCCAAGGTCTTCCAGGACCTGGGCGTGGACGGCGTCATCTCCGGCGGCCAGACCATGAACCCCTCCACCGAGGACATCCTGCGCCAGATCAAGAAGACCCCCGCCGAGGTGGTCTATGTTCTGCCCAACAACAAGAACATCATCATGGCTGCCCAGCAGTGCGTGGAGCTGGTGGAGAACAAGCAGGTCATCGTTCTGGGCGCCAAGACCGTGCCCCAGGGCATCTCTGCCATGATCGCTGTGGATCCTGACGGCGAGGTGGAGGACAACACCGAGGCCATGACCGAAGCCATGGGTGCTGTCACCACCATGGAGATCACCTACGCCGCCCGCGACTCCGAGTTCGACGGCAACGCCATCAAGGAAGGTGACTACCTGGCTCTGGTGGACAACCAGCTCTTCGGCACCGAGAAGGACCTGAACGCCATCCTGGACAAGCTGGCCAACGAGGCCAACGACCGGGATGCTGAGTTCATCAACATCTTCTACGGCGAGGGCGTGGACCAGGCCGCAGCCGATGCTGCCGCTGCCCGGTTCGAGGCCATCTGCCCCGATGCAGAGATCTCCGTGCTGGAAGGCGGTCAGCCCGTCTACCACTACCTGATTTCTGTGGAATAAGCTAACATGCCAACAGGGCGCGGGAGATCCCGCGCCCTGTTTTTTACTCCCGTTTGTACTTCTCCCGGGTGGCGATCCCGCCCCGGATGTGCCGCTCGGCCTTGTTCTGCTCCAACACATCCTTCACCTGAAGGTAAAGGGGGCGGTTGAAGGCAGGAAGCCTCTGGGACAGATCTTTATGGACCGTGGACTTGCTGATGCCGAACTTCTTTGCCGCACTTCGCACCGTCCCGTGGTTTTCAATGATGTAGAGAGCCAGGTCACAGGCCCGCTCCTCGATGTCAGTCCGCACGTTCTACCACTCCCAACACTGTCTGTGCAGTATTCTATGAAGGCTCGGACAAAAATAGAATGGCCGCAGCGGGTTTGCTGCGGCCATGTTTCAGCTTTCCATGTGGCGGCCCAGGAAGCCGGCGATGGTCTGGGCCAGCTTGTACTCGTCCTCCCCTACCGACACCTTCCCGGCGTCGGCCATGAAGACCACACAGCCCAGTACGTCCCCCTCTGCCAGGATGGGGGCGGCGGTGGTGACCACATAGTGGTCGGAGTAGTCGCTGACCGGCAGGGCACGACCGCCCTCCTGGTACTGGTAGATCTGCCGCCCCTCCAGCACCTGGGACAGGGCGGGAGAGATGTTCTTTCCGGTAATTTCCCGGCGGGAGGCCCCGGCCACGGAGAGACACACATCCCGGTCGGTGATGGTCACCATCCGGCCGGTGGACTTGTGGAGGGAGTCGCACAGCTGGGCGGAGAAGTCCCCCAGCCCTCCCATGAGGGAGTATTTTTTGAACACGACCCCGCCGTCGCTGTTGGTAAAAATTTCAAGGGGGTCCCCCTCCCGGATCCGCATGGTCCGGCGGATCTCTTTGGGGATGACCACCCGACCAAGGTCGTCGATCCTGCGAACGATTCCTGTTGCTTTCATGGGTCCAAACTCCTTTTTCTCGATCTCGGAGCTAGTATGTGGAAAAAGGGCCGAAACATGCATCCGCCCCACAGGCAAAAAAGAAGGGAGCCTTTCGGCTCCCTTCTTTTGGGTTTGGGGGTGTGTGCTTACTTCATGACTTCGCCGCCGGGGGCGTCGTTGGAGTCAGCCCATGCCTTTTCCAGAGCTGCCCAGTCGCGGTTTTCCAGGATCTCAGTCCAGTCTTCGTAATCGTTTGCGAAGGTGTAGTCGTGAGAGTTGGTGGCCTCCTGGACCTGCTCATAGTACCATGCATGGCCTGCCTCGCCGGGGGCGGGGTTGTCGGGCCAGACGGCCATGTCTTCGTGGAGCTGATCCTCGTGAGGTGCACGCTGGATGGTGCGGTTCACGATGGTGCAGGCCTCTGCGCGGGTGATGTTCTTGGTGGGACGGAAGGTGCCGTCCTCATAGCCGGTGACCAGGCCCAGCTCGCTGGCAGCCTCGACAAACAGGGCGTACCACTGGTCGGCAGTCACGTCAGAGAAGATGCCCTGGTAATCCTCTTCCACGTAGGAGAAGAAGCTGACGGCGATCTTGGCGAACTCAGCGCGGGTGATGGGGGCGTTGGGACGGAAGGTGCCGTCCTCATAGCCGTTGATGATGCCTGCGCTGGACAGGGTGGAGATGGCGTTGTTGTACCACTGGTTTGCGGCCACGTCGCTGTACTCGTTGGTGGTGGACCAGAACAGGTCGCGGGCCTCATCGGTGAGCAGACGGAAGAAGATGGTAGCAACCTCAGCGCGGGTGATGTTGCCGGCAGGCTTCACGGTGCCGTCGGGATAACCGATGATGTACGCGAAGTGGTCCTGGGTCTCCAGAGGCACCTTGTCGGGGATGTTGGTGTCGGTGGAGGGCTTGCTGGTGGACTTCTTTGCCCAGTTTGCGAAGAACTGGATGGTGGTGCCGCCAGTAACGTTTTCAATCGCGGCGTCGGGGTTCACGCTGGAAGTGTCGTCATTCTTGGTCCAGATGTTGAACTTGTAGCCGCTCTTTGCGGTTGCGGAAACCTTGGTCATGTCGGGATCCACGGTACCGGAAGCAGCGTAGCTGCCGTCCTCATTGGTGAAGGTAACGACCTGGACGATGCCGTCGCCGCCGGTGGTCTTATCATTTTCGTCGTCCCAAATGTCGACTTCCCACTGTGCAGCGTAAGTTGCATTACCGGTGACAGTCTCTGCAACTACGGGGGTCCAGCCAACAAAGGTGTAAGCAGTACGGGTGGGGGTGCCTTCAAACGCAGGGGTAGCAGTACCGTAGTCAACAGTGGAGGTCTGGTCTGCAAAGACTTCTGCTCCATCAACACCGTCGGTATAAGTGACAGTGTACTCATTCACACTGCTGTCGAACTGGGCGGTATAAGTTGCATCACCAGTCACAGAAACAATCGCAGGGCTCCAGGTGTTGTTGAAGGTGTAGGTGTACTGATCAGTTGCAGTCTTGGTGGGAATCTCACCAGTGTAGGAGGGAGTCGTACCATAGGCTACCTCCTCAGTCTTCAGAGTTGCACCATT
>JAFYPT010000055.1 GCA_017547425.1 Ruminiclostridium sp. | reverse complement strand
GACTGCGCCCTCTACGCCCTGGCGGTGGGTGCTGACGGCTCCGAGCCCCGGTACACCTACGAAAAGGACATGGTGTGCATCCCCACCTTTGGCGTGACCCCCTACTGGGGCACCGTCAATCTGGTGAACAAGATCCCCCGTCCCACTTCCATCCCTGTGGTCATCGAAGAGAAGCTCCAGCCCGAGAAGTCCTACGTGAACCTGGACTACGAGTTCTTCTACCACAAAGCCATCCCCCCCGTGAAGGGCACCTTCGTCTACCGGGATGTGCTGAAGAACCTCTACGACCGGGGGGAAGGCCGGGGCATGGCCGTCCAATCCGAGGTGGAAGTCTTTGACGAAGGCGGCACCCTTCTGTGCATCAACCGCTGCACCACCCTCTTCCCCACCCTGGGGGGCTACGGCGGCCAGCCCATGGCCCGCCGGGAGAGCCTCATCCCCGACCAGGACCCTGATATCATCTGCGAAGACCACATCGGCAAGGCCCAGCACCTGCTGTACCGCCTCACCGGCGACACCAACCTGGTCCACGTGGACGAGGAGGTGGCCGTGAGCCGTGGTCTGAACGGTCCCTTTGTCCATGACCTGTGCGCCTTCGGCTATGTGTGCCGTCTGGCCACCGCCGCCCTCTTCCCCGGCCAGCCAGAGAAGCTGAAGCGGATGTATGCCGCCATGAAGACCGTCCTCTACCCCGACACCCCCATCGCCCTCCACCTGTGGAAGCTGGGCCAGGGCAAGGCCACCTTCCGTCTGGTGAACCAAACCACCGGCAAGGCCATCCTGGACAAGGGTGAGATCGACTGGACCGAATAACACAAACGAAAAACCCGCCCCTGAAGGGGCGGGTTTCTTCTGTTTTGCGATCAGGAATAGGGCTGGCCGCTTTCCGTGTTTTGGATCTGATAGGTCCCGGCCTTCTGACCGGTGCCGTTGTTGTACCAGTCCCCGCCCACGCCGCTGGTGATCATCCAGAAGCGGTCACCACGGGTGCCAAAGGCATAGCTGCCCTCGTACTGGGGCAAGCCCCCGTTGGAGCCCATGTAGAGTTCCTCCACATCCTGCCACCGACCGGTGTCTGCGTTGAGGATCCGGGCGTTCCGGACCTCCATGCTGCGCACCTGCCCGGCCAGAGAGGGGATGTAGTTCTCCAGGAAGAGGGCCACATTGCCCACGAAACAGGAGTCGGGCAGGAGGGTGTCATAGACGCAGAGCTTGGTCCAGGTGCCGGTCTCCAGGTCGCAGACCCACTGGGTCACCAGGGTGTGCCCGGTGGCCCCATCGGTGGAGCACTGGAGGAGCATCCGGTACCAGTGGGAGGCCTCCCAGGGATAGCTGCGGATGTGGTGGGCACCGGTGCCCTCCCCGCCGAAGCTGTCATTCCCGTCAGGTTCCGGGTAGACCAGCTTAGCCCGGAGGGTGACGTTCTGACCATAGGGATCCGTTGCGTAGACATCCCAGAAGGACAGGATGGAGGCCATGCCCTTCGCCGTAACCGTACTTTGGAACCCGGCGTAGCCGTGGACCCCGCTGTACTCCGTGCGGACGTTGGTGTGGGTCTTCTCCAGGCTGCTCAGGTCCATGGACCACTGTCCCAGGCAGCAGTAGGTTCCCTTGGGCAGGTAGTCTGCCTTGAAGTCCACGGCATATTCCGTAAATCGGGTGCTCTTACCCAGCTGGAACCAGCCGTAGAGATAGGGGGAGCGGCTGTTGTTGGGGTTGGTATAGGCCTGGATGGCAGAGGAGGAGGGCAGAGGAAAGACCTCCTGCCAGAAGCGGCTGGTTTCCGCCGGGAGGGTGTCCAGGAAGGTAAATGTCTTGGTCAGCACATCCTCCCCGTTCACATACCAGGTGACCGTGTGGGTCCCGGCCTTCTGGAGGCCACTCATATGATTATAGTAAATGTGCAGGCGGGTGGATGCTCCGGGCTGGAGGGTGAATCCCTGCCAGGCCAGCTTTTCTCCACCGTCGATGACAGCGTAGGCACTGTCCGCCCGGAGAGGGGTGGTTCCCGTGTTTTTCAGGACCATGCAGTAGCTGTAGTACTCTCCACTGCCCAGACCAGCCACATCGGGCGTCCCGGCAGCATCCCGCAGATAGGTTTCCGTATTGCTGTCAAAGACGCAAACCATTCCCTGGGCAGACAACCCTTCCCCGTAGCAGCGGTACAGGAAGGTAACGATCTGTCCCCGGG
This sequence comes from Ruminiclostridium sp., assembly GCA_017547425.1. Taxonomy (GTDB): domain Bacteria; phylum Bacillota; class Clostridia; order Oscillospirales; family Oscillospiraceae; genus Evtepia. The sequence goes on along the minus strand of JAFYPT010000055.1, from coordinate 1,074 downwards.
TGCAGACCGCATCCGGGCTGAAGGTGTTGGACGAAGTGCCGGTGGTGATCCCCCGCTCGTTGGCCCAGAGGACGGCAGAGGTGTAATACGCCCCGGCCGGAACATCCCGGAAAGGATTGCGGCTGCTCTGAGGAGCCGGACACCCGGCGGCACGCCAGAGAAAGGTCACCGCCTGGGCACGGGTACAGCTCTGATACGGACTAAAGGTAGTGGGAGAGCTTCCCTGGGTCACATTCTGCCGGACCGCCCACAGGACCGACCCATAGAAAAAGTCCTGAGGGGACACATCCACGAAGGGGTTGGCCCCGGTGGTCCCTGCAGCCCCCTCGGCCCGGGCCAGGAAGGTCACGATTTGCCCCCGGGTGCAGGTGTCATAGGGGGAGAAGGTTGTGGAAGAGGTACCGGTGGTGACCCCCTCCTCCAGGGCCCACTGGACCGGGTCATAGAAGTAATCCCAGGTGTTCACATCATAAAATCTCCCGGCAGCCTGGGCAGGCAGGACCGCCAGCCCGACCAGAAGGCAAAGAGCCAGAAGCCCTGCCAACCGCTGTTTCATTGGTTTCATACCGTCATCTCCTTAAATAACGACGGGACCCTCGGCCGAGGGTCCCTATTTTGTCACCGTTCTTCCCGTTCCTTGGCCCGCTGGGCCAGGGCCAGATCTCTGGGAGGAACCTCCTCCAGGTGGAAGAGGGCCATGTCATAAAAGATCTCCAGGTGGACCAGGCCCCACTTCTCGCTCTGCCAGATGCCCTGCATCCAGGTGTAGACCTTGTTGATCTCCCGGCTCAGGTAGTTTTCCACCATGTCCATGGAGATAATATTGCCGTAGTCGTGGTTCACAAACCGGCCCAGGCAGTCCTCCAGGAAGGGAACCACGTCGGCATCGGTCTTTGCCAGTTCTGCCACCTTCTCGTGCAGGTAGATGTCGGGGAAAGGAAATTCGCTGGTCTCGGCAAAGCCGTGCTCCCGGGTCCAGTCCTTGTCCGCCGGGTCGGCCTGCATCACAGCAGCCTTACGAAAGAGTTCCATAGGGCACCTCCGTTGTCATTCTTGTTTCCAAGTATATCGGGT
>JAFYPT010000054.1 GCA_017547425.1 Ruminiclostridium sp. | reverse complement strand
GTCATCATCATCACCGGTGTGCTGGGCAACATCTTTGCCGAGCTCATCTGCAAGATCTTCCGCATCACCGACCCCATTGCCCAGGGCGTGGGCATCGGCACCTCCACCCATGCTGTGGGCACCGCCCGAGCCATGGAGATGGGAGAAATTCAGGGTGCCATGAGCGGCCTGTCCATTGTGGTGGCCGGTCTTATGACCGTTGTGGTGGCCAACCTGTTTGCTGGATTTTATTAAACGAAAAAAGGACCTGACTGAATCGGTCAGGTCCTTTTTGTATGTGTAAGGAGAGGGGAAGCCTTGTGAGTGCCGATACCTTACTCCACCCACCCCAAGGTCAACTCTGCCCGCTCCAACAGATAGAGGGAGTTCTCCCAGTATTCCAGCATATCCGGGTCGGCCTTTGCGTCCTCTTCCAGAGAGGTCACATACTTGCCGTGGTAGAGAAGGCCGCCCTCTTCGTCATAGACCCACAGCTCCAGACCGGGCTTGTCGTCGGTGCCTTTGGCCAAGGCCAGTTTCTCTCCATTCCAAAGCCCGGTGCCGCCGGGGCGGTAGGTCTGGAGGTTTGCCTCCTGGGAGGGGACGGAGAACTGGTGGATATACTGACCGTCCTCCAGCAGGAAGAGGTGGATGCTGTCCTTTGCCAGCAGGCAGAAGAAGTCTTCTCCGGCCAGGGAGGGCATCACCTCAAAGCTGTAGCATAGGTAGGACACCAGGGTCCCGTCCTGGGTGGTGAGAAAGGCGGGGGAACACACCGGCGGGTCCATGGGGACGGGGAAGGTCTGGACTTCCTCCATGGTTTCCGTGTCCAGAACCGTGCAGGCGTAGCCCTGGGCGGTGCCGGTGGTCATGACCAGCCAGGAACCGTCGGGGGTGAGGGTCAGGTCCAGGGCGTAGGTCCCCTCGGGCAGGGGATAGACGCAGGAGAGACTGTCCGGGTGCGGTTCCCCGTTGGGGGCAGCGATCCAGTACAGGCCGTAGCCCCCGGGGACCTCGGCAAAGGAGGGGAAGGGCCGGGTGGTGGGGGAGAAGGAGAAGAAGAACCCCTCCTGGGTCATGGCGCATATGGTCTCCATGCTGGGGCTGGCGGCACCGGGCCGGTGCTCCATGGTGTAGCTATCGCCTGCCGTTCGGTCTATGGTGACGGGGAGGGTGTCTCCCGGCACCACCGGGAACCGGAAAAAGTCCTGAAAGGCCTGGGTGACGGCATCGGGGTCCCAGGAGATCTGAGTGAAATCAGCCCGTTGGGGCAGGGTCATGTGGGCTGTCAGGGGATAGTAGGTAAAGTAGTCCGAGAGCAGGACGTTTTCGGTGGAAAGCTCCCCTTCGGGGGTGCGCTGGTAAACATCCTGGATCATCTGGGTCCAGGGGTCCTCCGTTTGGGCGATCTCTCCTTCGCTGGCGGCAGAAGAACCGTAGGCATCGGTGGTCAGGTATAGGATCAGGTCCTCCGGGCCTGCCTCCACGAAGCCGCCCATAGCCTCTCGGACATAGGAAAACTCGGTGGTGCTCTCCTCCGGGGTCCCCAGGTCCATGGTCAGGTCCCACCGCAGGTGACTGCCCCGACGGACGGACTGCTGGGCGGTAAAGCCCTGGGCGGCAGAGCGGTCCCCCGCCTGGTCGTAGGCGGTGACCACGATGTCATCCCGGTCGTTGTGGAGGATGGTCACGGCGGCGATGAGTCCACCCAACAAGACCAGCAGACAGAGAGCAAAGAGGACAAAGGTCTTTTTCATAGAAGCCTCCTTTCGGGGGATGTGGTTGAGGGTTTAGCCCCACCCCAACGAGAGTTCGTGGCCTTCCGCAGGGAAGACGGTGGACATGTTGGAGTACCCCTCGGTGTCGGGTTGGTCGGTGAGGGAGGTCTCATACTGCCCCTGGAAGAGGAGTTCTCCCGTCCCGTCGTAGACACACAGGGTCAGGCCGGAGACCCAGCCGTCGGCACTGCCGATGGCCAGTTTTTCCCCGTTCCAGGCGGCATCCATCCGCAGATCGCTGGCGTACCACAGGGCCTCAGGAAGGGGTGCGGAGCACTGCTCCTGCCAGCCCTCCTCGGTAGGAAGGAAGAGCCAGAAGTGGTCAAGGCCCAGGAAGAGGATGCAGTTCTCCTTGGGAATGGCCCGGAGCTCTACATAGGCCCAGGTGGCATAGGTGTACTCCTGGTCGGTCAGGCCGTCGAAGACAATGACCTCCGCTTCTGACCGCTCCTGGCGGAAGAGAGAAATGGTGTCCAGGGGTTCCAGGGTGTCCGTGTCCAGAATGGTGCAGGTGTAGTCCCCGGCGTGGTACCAGGTTACCAGCAGATTCCCGGCCTGGTCCAGGGTCAGGTCCAGGACCACGGCTTCGTTGGGCAGAGGGAAGATGTTGGTGAGGGTTTTGGCTTCCAGGTAGTTTCCGTCTTTTTCCCGGACGATGTCCATGCGGTAGACCCCATTCCCCTGGGGGAATCGGTTGTAGTCGGGCTGGGGCCAGGTGTCCTGGGCGATGGCCAGAAAGACGGCCTGGTCCGAGTTGGTGGAAATCAGATAGAGCTGTCCGGTGGTGCTGCCGGAGTCATAGCCCACCTCTTCCAGATAGCCGCTCTTGTCCTTCTGCACGGTGACCGTCCAGAGGTCATCCTCCGGGAAGTCCAGCGGAAAGGCCTCCTGGAAGAACCGGGGGATGCGCTGCTCCTGGTCGGTGAGTTCCGAAAGGGTCTCGTCATACCGGAGTAAGGTGTCGGGCAGGCTGCAGTAGACCTCGTATGGGAAGCGGTCCATATAGTCCCCGGGGTGGATGGTTTCGGTGGTGGTCTGGCCCGGGCCTGTCCGGTGGGCCATGTCGTTCAGCAGGGGAAGCAGGGGGACGAAAGCCGGGTCATACTGGACCAGCGTTTCTGTGACGGTGGTGTTCGGGCCATCCAGAAAGTGATAGGAGGAGATGTGGGTGCTCAGGGTCAGGGGGTCCTCTGTGTAGGAGTTCCATTCCATATCCCTGGCGGAGAAGGTGAACCGGGTGTTGGTCTCTTCGGGGGTGTCCAGAGGGATGGTCAGGTCCCAGAGGAGGTTGTCCGAATGTCGGACCTGCTGGCCGGCAATGAGCCCCTGGGCCGCCGAGGCATCCCCGGTCCGGGTGGTTACGGTAATGGCTACGTCGTCCCGGCTGTCGTGGAGGGTCAGGGCGGCGGCAGTGAACCCGCCCAAGGCCAGGACCAGACAGAGGGAGAAAACGAGAAAGGCTTTTTTCATAGAGTTCCTCCTTTCGGGGGGACCCCTCATCCGTCACGGCTTCGCCGTGCCACCTTCCCCCCAGGGGGAAGGCTCGGGCCATAGGCTTCTCCCTGGGGGAGAAGCTGTCACCGAAGGTGACTGATGAGGGGCACCGTAGGTCAGGGGAGATGTTTGTGTTACTCCTCCCTGGTCAACTTATCCAGCGCCTGCAGCACCCGGTCGGCCTTGTACCGATAGGCCTCCTTTACGAAGGTCATCAGGTCCTTGCCCTCTTCCTCCAGGTCCAGCATGGACCGGTCAGCCACCACCTTGCCCTTGTGGAGCAGGATGGCTCTGCCGATGAAGGCCGAGACCTCCTCCAGCAGGTGGGTGGAGAGAAGGATGGTCTCTTCCGGTTCCAGGATGCCAAGGAGGACCTTGTAAAAATCCTCCCGGTTGAAGACGTCGTTGCCGGCGAAGGGCTCATCCATGAGGATGTAGTCCGCCCCCTGGCAGAGGGCTAAGATCACCTCGAACTGGTTCTTCTGGCCGGTGGAGAAGGAACCGATCTTCTTGTTCATGGGCAGCTCAAAGAATTCCATGAGGGCGTCGAACCGCTTGCCCCGGAAGGCGGGAAAGTGGTCGGCGTAGAACTCCCGGTGGTCCTTGGCGGTGAGGGCGGGGAAGAAGGTGTGCTCGCTGGTGGCGAAGGAGAGCTTTTCGATGTTCTTCCGGTCCAGGGGCTGGCCATCCAGGGTGATTCCCCCCTGATACC
>JAFYPT010000053.1 GCA_017547425.1 Ruminiclostridium sp. | reverse complement strand
TGTCCCAATCTGGATGCTGACCACGCCGACTACCTGAAGCTCCTGCGGAAGTTAAGGGAGATCCCCGGCATCAAGAAGATCTTCATCCGCTCCGGCATCCGGTTCGACTACCTGCTGGAGGACAAGAACGGGGAGTTCTTTGCCGATCTGGTGAAGCACCACATCAGCGGCCAGCTGAAGGTGGCCCCCGAGCACTGCGTGGGCCACGTGCTGGACCACATGGGCAAGCCCCACATCGGGGCCTATGAGAAGTTCAAGCAGAAGTACGAGCGGCTGAATCAGAAGTACGGAAAGAACCAGTTCCTGGTGCCCTACCTCATGTCCTCCCACCCGGGCTGCACCCTGAACGACGCCATCTCCCTGGCCCAGTGGCTGAACAAGACCGGCCGTCAGCCCGAGCAGGTCCAGGACTTCTATCCCACCCCCGGCACCATCTCCACCTGCATGTACTACACCGGTCTGGACCCCCGAACCATGAAGGAGGTCTATGTGCCAAAAAATCCCCACGAGAAGGAGCTTCAGCGAGCCCTCCTCCAGTGGAAGCGGCCGGAGAAGCGGCGGCTGGTGATGGAGGCCCTCCACAAGGCGGGCCGGGAGGATCTCATCGGCTACGGTCCTGACTGTCTCCTGCGACCCATCCGGCCTGTGAAGGCGGAAACGCCGGAAAAGAAGGGTGTCAAGGTTGACAGGAAAACTGGCAAATCTGCCCCCAAGTCCGGCCAGAAGGGGAGGGGAGAGCGAACCGCCCCCACCCGTCAGGGAAAGGCCCCCGGAAAGAAAAAACGCTAATAAAATCGCCCCTGAATCCTCAGGGGCGATTTTTGTGTCTCGAGGGAAAAGAGCCGCTGGTGGATGAAGAAACGTTGACTTTTTTGAAAAGGGTTGACAGTGTGTTTTTTGCTTTTTATATTTTTGACTTTTTAGGCAAAAAGCGGGGCGAAGGATTGTGTACTTTTTAACTTGACCGTGGACGGGGAAATTACTATAATAGGTGTCAATCTTGAGAAAACCGAAGGATTGATAGTTTTTCAGGAAGGAGAGATCGACCACTGATCTCCCAACATCATTTAAGGAGGAAACCACACCATGAAACTGAAGAAGATTCTTGCTCTGACTCTGGCTCTGGCCATGTCCGTTGGCCTGTGCGCTTGCGGCGGCGGCGAAGAGGCTCCCGCTCCCGAGGCAGAAGGCGGCGACGCTGCTGCTACCCTGAAGATCGGCGGCATCGGCCCCCTGACCGGCGCAGTCGCAACCTACGGCGTTGCTACCCAGCGCGGCGCTCAGATCGCTGTTGACGAGATCAACGCTATGGAAGACAAGGCATTCGCCATCGAGTTCGACTTCCAGGACGACACCGGCGTTGCTGAGACCGCAGTCTCCGCTTACAACACCCTGAAGGACTGGGGCGTTGACGTCATCTACGGCACCACCACCACCGGTCCCTGCATCTCCGTCTCCTCCGAGACCAATGCTGACCGTATCTTCCAGCTGACTCCCTCTGCATCTTCCCCCGACGTCACCGCTGGCAAGGACAACGTCTTCCAGATGTGCTTCACCGACCCCAACCAGGGCGTGACCGCTGCGAACTACGTCAAGGACACCGGCCTGGCAACCAAGGTTGGCGTTATCTACAACAACGGCGACGCATACTCCACCGGCATCGCACAGGGCTTCATCAACCAGTGCGCAGCTCTGGGCATCGAGGTCGTCACCGAGCAGACCTTCCCCGCTGACACCAACACCGACTTTAACGTCCAGCTGACCGCTTGCAAGGATGGCGGCGCTGAGCTGGTCTTCATGCCCATCTACTACACCCCCGCTTCTCTGGTCCTGACCCAGGCTGACGCTATGGGTTACGATCCCATCTTCTTCGGCGGCGACGGCATGGACGGCATCCTGAACATCGAAGGCTTCGACACCGCTCTGGCTGAGGGCCTGCTGCTGCTGACCCCCTTCAACGCTACCTCCGAGGACGAGCTGACCGCTAACTTCGTGGCTAAGTACCAGGAAGCTTACGGCGAGGTCCCCAACCAGTTCGCAGCTGACGGCTACGACTGCATCTACGCTATCTACAACGCTGTCCAGCAGATCGACGGCGCTCTGGAGATGGACCAGGCTGCTCTGTGCGACGCTCTGATCGCAGTCTTCACCGGCGGTGAGTTCTCCGTCGACGGTCTGACCGGCGCTGGCATGACCTGGCAGGCAAACGGCGAGGTCTCCAAGCAGGCTCTGGTCGTTGCAGTTAAGGACGGCGCTTACGCTGCTCAGTAATTTCCCTGCAACTGAACAACTGCATGAATCCCGGGAGGGCTGCCGGAACAGTCCGGCGGCCCTCCTTTCTTTTGTCCAACGGCTTCGGCGGAAAAGACCACAGGTTTCTGTGATGTTTTCCGCCGCAGCCGAATCCTGCTTATTTGGGCAGGTCGTAATAACTAAGAGAGAAAGAGGTGCAAGCTATGACCTTTCTCAGCCATCTCATCACTGGTCTGAGCTTAGGCAGCATTTACGCCATCATTGCACTGGGCTACACCATGGTCTACGGCATCGCTAAGATGCTGAACTTCGCCCACGGCGACGTCATCATGGTGGGTGCGTACATCTGCTTTTTTGCCGTAACCGGCTTTGCCCTGCCTCCCCTGGTGGGCATCCTGCTGGCCATCATCCTGTGTACCATTCTGGGTATCGTCATTGAGCGTCTGGCCTACAAGCCCCTGCGCCAGGCTGCTTCCCTGACCGTTCTGATCACCGCCATCGGCGTCAGCTACTTCCTGCAGAACAGCGCCCAGATCCTGTGGTCTGCATCCCCCAAGTCCTTCCCCACCAACTTCTTCAATATTGGTGAGTCCAAGGGCATCACCCTGTTTGACGGCGGCCTGACCATCAGCTATGTGGCCATCGTCACCATCCTGCTCTGCCTGGTCATCATGGCAGCCCTGACCTTCTTCACCGGTCAGACCAAGCTGGGCAAGGCCATGCGTGCCTGCTCTGAGAACAAGAACGCATCCCAGCTCATGGGCATCAACGTCAACTCCACCATCTCCATGACCTTCGCCATCGGTTCCGCTCTGGCTGCCGTGGCAGGCGTGCTGATGTGCTCTGCTTACCCCACTCTGATGCCCACCACCGGCGCTCTGCCCGGCATCAAGGCCTTTACCGCAGCTGTCTTCGGCGGCATCGGCTCTATCCCCGGCGCATTCATCGGCGGTATCCTGCTGGGCCTCATCGAGACTTTCACCAAGGCATACATCACCACCAACCTGTCTGACGCAGTGGTCTTCGCTGTGCTCATCATCGTGCTGCTGGTGAAGCCTGCCGGCCTGCTGGGCAAGTATGTGCCCGAGAAAGTCTGAGGTGGGCGGCATGAAAAAAAGATCTATGAGCCCTGCCTCCCGCAGTGCCTTCATCAATTACGGCATCGTCATTGTGGCCTATGTGGTCATCCAGATCCTGCTGGGCCAGGGTGCGCTGTCCAACACCCTCCAGAGTCTGCTGGTCCCCGTGTGCTGCTACATCGTCATGGCCGTCTCCCTGAACCTGACGGTCGGTGTCCTGGGTGAACTTTCCCTGGGTCACGCCGGCTTTATGTCCCTGGGTGCCTTCTCCGGCATCATCGTGTCCTTCGCTCTGCAGGACGTGATCACTCTGGCTCCTCTCCGTCTGGTTATCGCCATCGTTGTGGGTGCCATCATCGGCGGCATTGGCGGTGTGCTGATTGGCGTGCCCGTTCTGCGTCTGCGCGGCGACTACCTGGCCATTGTGACCCTGGCCTTCGGCGAGATCATCAAGAACGTCATCATGGTCCTCTATGTGGGCCTGGACGAGGAGGGTCTGCACTTTGCCACCAGCCAGTCCAACCTGAAGATGGCTTACGAAGGCGTGGCCATCATCAAGGGCCCCATGGGCGCTGTTGGTGTCACTCGTCTGGCCACCTTCACCGCCGGCTTCATCCTGGTGCTGGTCACCCTGATCATCGTCCAGAACCTGGTCAACAGCCGTTCCGGCCGTGCCATCCTGGCTCTGCGTGACAACCGCATCGCCGCAGAGAGCGTGGGCATCTCCGTCACCAAGTACAAGCTCATGGCCTTCGTCACTTCCGCTGCCCTGGCTGGCGCAGCAGGTGCCCTCTTCGGCCTGAACTACTCCTCTACCATGGCCACCCGCTTCGACTTCAACACCTCCATCCTGATCCTGGTGTTCGTGGTCCTTGGCGGTCTGGGCTCCATCCGCGGCTCCATGATTGCGGCAGCCCTGCTGTACATCCTGCCCGAGATGCTGCGCAGCTTCGCTATCTCCGAGTACCGTATGCTCATCTACGCCATCATCCTGATTCTGGTGATGCTGTTTACCAACAACCCCAAGCTGAAGGAACTGATCGCCAAGATCGTTCCCAAGGGCAAGAAGAAGGGAGGGGAAGTGAATGGCTAAGTTCCACTTTGAAAAGGGCCACATGGTCCCCGTGCCCAGCCACTCCATCATCCCCGAGCGTGACCTGGGCTCCGCCCCCGTTCTGGAGTGCAGCCATCTGGGCATCCAGTTCGGCGGTCTGAAGGCAGTTGACGACTTCAACCTGACCATCGGCCGCACCGAGATCGCCGGTCTCATCGGCCCCAACGGCGCAGGCAAGACCACCGTCTTCAACCTGCTGACCAAGGTCTACCAGCCCACCATGGGCACCATCCTGCTGAATGGTCAGGATACCTCCGGCAAGACCACCGCACAGATCAACCGTATGGGCATCGCCCGTACTTTCCAGAACATCCGACTCTTCAACAACCTCTCCGTGGAGGACAACGTGAAGATCGGTCTGCACAACCACAACCGGTACTCCATGGCCTCCGGCGTCCTCCGTCTGCCCAGCTACTGGAAGCAGGAGAAGGCTGCCCACGAGCGGGCCATGGAACTGCTGTCCATCTTCCACATGGAGGATCTGGCCAACCACCAGGCAGGTTCCCTGCCTTACGGCGCCCAGCGCCGTCTGGAGATCGTCCGCGCTCTGGCCACCGACCCCTCCCTGCTGCTGCTGGACGAGCCCGCCGCCGGTATGAACCCCTCCGAGACGGCGGAACTCATGGAGAACATCGTGAAGATCCGTGACACCTTCCAGATCGCCGTCATGCTCATCGAGCACGACATGAACCTGGTCATGGGTATCTGTGAGGGTATCTGCGTGCTGAACTTCGGCCGGGTCATCGCCAAGGGCACCTCTAAGGAGATCCAAGAGAACCCTGCCGTTATCGAGGCCTACCTGGGCCGCAGGAAGGAGGGCTGACACCATGAAAACCATGCTGAAAGTCGAAGACATCAATGTCTATTACGGTGCCATCCACGCCATTAAGGGTGTTTCCTTTGAGGTCAACGAGGGCGAGGTCGTCACCCTGATCGGCGCAAACGGCGCAGGCAAGACCACCATCCTGAACACTGTGGCCGGTCTGCTCCACACCCGCACCGGCTCCATCGAGTTCGACAAGATCCACCTGGGTCACACCCCTCCCCACAAAATCCTGCCCCTGGGTCTGGCGCTGGTCCCCGAAGGTCGCCAGATCTTCCAGCAGATGACCGTGGAGGAGAACCTGGAGATGGGCGGCTACACCCGTCCCAAGACCGAGATCCCCGACAGTCTGGCGGACATCTTTGACCGATTCCCCCGTCTGAAGGAGCGCCGCAAGCAGATTGCTGGCACTCTGTCCGGCGGTGAGCAGCAGATGGTGGCCATGGGCCGCGCCATGATGTCCAAGCCCAAGCTGCTGATGCTGGACGAGCCCTCCATGGGTCTGGCTCCCATTCTGGTGGACCAAATCTTCGATATCATCCAGGAACTCCACGCGCAGGGCACCACCATCCTGCTGGTGGAACAGAACGCACAGATGGCTCTGTCCGTGGCAGACCGCGGCTACGTTCTGGAGACCGGCAAGATCGTGGCCACCGGCACCGGCCATGAACTGCTGGAGGACGAGGCCGTTAAGAAGGCTTACCTGGGCGGTTAAACGAAATAAAGTTGGGCCGTTGGCCCAATGAAGCGGGCCTTCGGCCCATGAAGCCGCTTCGGTGGCGAAACTCTGCGAGGCTAAATCCCCCCCTGCGACAGTTTGTGTCGCAGGGGGGATTTTTCGACGGAAAACGATGGTTTTCCTTATTTTTGCATTGACAAGATAAGCTGAATTTTATAAAATAAATAGTCTGCTGTTTTTTAAAGCTAAAAGCAGGCCTTATATTATACATCCCTGAAGGAGAAAAAAGCGTGGAAAGCAAACAGTTCAAACCCTTTGTTCCCGCGGAACGGGTCATGCCTGAGTTCACTGTTTTCTCGGTGATTCTGGGTATCATCCTGGCCGTGGTGTTCGGCGGCGCAAATGCCTACCTGGGCCTGCGTATCGGCACCACCATTTCCGCCTCTATCCCCGCAGCCGTGCTGTCCATGGGCGTCATGCGTATCATCTTCAAGCGTGACTCCATCCTGGAAAACAACATGGCTCAGACCGTTGGTTCTGCCGGTGAATCCCTGGCAGCCGGCGCCATCTTTACCATCCCCGCCCTCTTCATGTGGGCATCCGAGGGCCTGACCGCAATGCCCTCCGTCGTTGACATTTCCCTCATCGCCATCTGCGGCGGTATCCTGGGTGTCGTCATGATGATCCCCCTTCGCTCTGCCCTGATCGTCAAGGAGCACGGCGTGCTGGCCTATCCCGAAGGCACGGCCTGCGCCGAGGTCCTGATGGCCGGTGAGGAAGGCGGCAGCAAGGCGGTCACCGTGTTCGCCGGTCTGGGCATCGGTGCGGTCTACAAGTTCATTGCAGACGGCCTGAAGCTCTTCCCCAGCGAGGTGGACTACTCCATCAAGGCCTATCCCGGCTCCGGCGCAGGCGTGGACGTTCTGCCCGCTCTGGCTGGCGTGGGCTACATCTGCGGCCCCCGTGTCTCTTCCTACATGTTCTCCGGCGGTACCCTGACCTGGTTCGTCATCATGCCTCTGATCGTTCTCTTTGGCAGTGACCTGGTCATCTTCCCTGCGGAGGTCTCCGTGGCCGAGCTGTGGGCAACCGGCGGCACCTGGGGCATCTGGGACTCCTTTGTCCGTTACATCGGTGCCGGCGCACTGGTGGCTGGTGGCTTCATCAGCCTGGCAAAGTCCCTGCCCATGATCGTCACCACCTTCCGCTCTGCCTTCAAAAGCTACGGTAAGGGCAGCCATGGTTCCCTGCGTACCGAGCAGGATCTGTCCACCCCCGTCATCCTGGGCACCATTGTCATTGTCACCCTGTTCATCTGGCTGTACCCCGGCATCCCCGTCAGCCCCCTGGGTGCTCTGATCGTCCTGGTCTTTGGCTTCTTCTTCTCTACCGTTGCGTCCCGTATCGTGGGCAGCATCGGCTCCTCCAACACCCCTGTTTCCGGCATGACCATCGCCACCGTCATGGTCACCGCTCTGATCCTGAAGGCGACCGGTACCGTGGGTACCGAGGGCATGGTGGCTGCCATTGCCATCGGCTCCGTCATCTGCGTCATCGTGGCCATCTCTGCCGACGCATCTCAGGACCTGAAGACCGGCTTCCTGGTGGGCGCTACCCCCAAGAAGCAGCAGCTGGGTGAGATGGTGGGTGTCATCGCCTCCGGTCTTGCCATCGGCGCTACCCTGCACCTGCTGAACGCTGCTTGGGGCTTCGGTTCCGAGGAGCTGGCCGCACCTCAGGCTACCATGATGAAGATGGTCATCGAGGGTGTCATGGAGGGCAACCTGCCCTGGAACCTGGTCTTCATCGGCGTCTTCATTGCCGTTGTGGTGGAGATCCTGGGCCTGCCCGTTCTGCCCATCGCCATCGGCGTCTACCTGCCCTTCCACCTGTCCGCAGGCATCATGCTGGGCGGTGTGGTCCGTTGGTTCGTGGAGAAGAAGCAGTATGCTGACGAGAAGACCAAGAACGATGCCGTTCAGCGCGGTATCCTGTATGCTTCCGGCCTGGTTGCCGGTGAGGGTCTGATCGGCATCCTGCTGGCAATCCTGGCTGTCCTGGGTGTCAGCGCTGACATCTCCGGCATCATCAGCCTGGGCAACATCGGCGGCCTCGTGGCCTATGCCCTGCTGCTGTGCAGCTTCGTCCTGTTTACCAAGAACAGCGGCAAGAAGTAATTGAAATAAGCAAAAAAAGGCGATATACTAAGGTATATCGCCTTTTTTATGGAGGGTTATCCATGGCAAAGAAACAACAGACCAATTACCTGGACTACATTCCGGTGATTTCGGACAAGAATACCTGGACCCAGGAAAACGGAAAAGTCACCGTTCATATGGTCCACCGGGGGTTCTATGCGGGCATCGCCCAGAAGTTTTTCCGCCGTCCCCGGGTGAGCCACATCGACCTGGACGAGATGGGAAGTTTCATCTTCCCCCTGCTGGACGGCCAGCGGTCCGTGGAGGACATTGCCCAGCTGGTGAAGGCGGAGTTTGGCGAGAAGGCTGAACCCCTCTACGACCGGCTGGTGAAGTATCTGCAGATCCTCCACAACAACGGCTTCATCCGATTCAAAGGAAAGGATGGGAAGCTGAAATGAGTCCGTGGCAGATTGCAGTGGGCATCCTCCTCTTTGCCCTGGTTTCCGCCATCCTCTATGCCTGGGGATTGGCTAAGGCGGCCGACCAGGAGGACACCCTCCACCGGAACCTGATGCACGCCTGCGGCAGTCGGGTCCTGAAGCAGCTGAAAAAGCAGGAGACCATCACGGAGGGGGAGATTGCCCGCCTCATTGAGGGGGTTTCCGTGGGCCAGTTTTGGTCCAGAAATAAAATGAAGGTTCAGGATGGAAAGACCGTGGCCCCTCAGGTCATCGAGTTTCTTCTGGACCAGCAGTATATCGAATCTGCCGGGAGAAACACTTACCGGCGCAAACCCTAAAGGAGCATTTCTATGGCAGTGTTAGAACATCTGGAACCCAAGAAGGTTTTCTCTTACTTTGAGGAGATTGCCGCTATTCCCCATGGCTCCGGCAACATCCAGGCCATCAGCGATTACCTGGCAGACTTTGCGGCTGCCCGTGGCCTGGAATGCCATCGGGATGCCATGAACAATATCATCATCATCAAGGAGGCTACCCCTGGTTACGAAGGGGCTGCCCCTGTGATCCTCCAGGGCCACATGGACATGGTCTGCGACCTGGCCCCGGACTGCACCAAGGACATGGAAACCGAAGGTCTGGACCTGGCCTGCACCGAGGAGTATGTCTACGCCAAGGGCACCACCCTGGGTGGCGACGATGGCATTGCCGTGGCCATGACCCTGGCCATCCTGGACAGCAACGACCTGGCCCATCCCCGGTTGGAGGTGGTTTTGACCGTGGACGAGGAGATCGGTATGCTGGGCGCTCTGGGCCTGGATGCATCCCCCCTCACCGCCAAGCGACTCATCAGCCTGGACTCCGAGACCGAGGACACCATTTTTGTCAGCTGTGCCGGCGGCAACATGTCCCACCTGACCATGCCCCTGACCCGGGAGCCCTATGAGGGGGCTCCTCTGGTCCTTGCCGTGGGCGGCCTGCTGGGTGGCCATTCCGGGGTGGACATCCACCTGGGGCGTGGCAACGCCATCCAGCTCCTGGGCCGTGTCCTGGGGGCTGCCGCCAAGGTGACCGACCTGCGGGTGGTCACCGTGAAGGGCGGTGCCCGGGACAACGCCATTCCCTCCGAGGCACAGGCGGTGGTTCTGGTGCAGGTCCCTGAGGCTGTGGTGGCTCTGTGCGGTCGGATGGATGCTGTTCTGAAGGCAGAACTGGCCACGCCGGATCCTGACGTTACCGTGACCGCCCAAGCAGGAGAAACTGGTCTGGCCCTGGATCGGGCTTCCACCGAGAAGGTCCTCTTCCTGCTGGCCTGCGCCCCCAATGGGGTCCAGGTCATGAGCTCGGACATTCCCGACCTGGTCCAGACCTCCCTGAATTTGGGTACCCTGGTCTGTGAGGGGGACCGCCTAGATGTCGGCTTCTGCCTGCGGTCCAGTGTGGATACCCAGACCCAGATGCTGGTGGAGCGGCTGGAACTGCTGGCCACCCAGCTGGGCGGTGCGCTGGAGGTTTCCGGTGAGTACCCCGGCTGGCCCTTCCGTCCGGATTCCCCTCTGCGGGAACTGATGGCTCAGGTCTATGTGGAGCAGTTCGGTAAGGAGCCTAAGATCAAGGCCATCCATGCCGGCGCTGAGTGCGGTGTGTTCTCTGGCAAGATCCCCGGTCTGGATTGTCTGTGCATCAGCCCGGACATGACCGGCCTGCACACCTACCACGAGAAGCTGTATATCGCATCCACCCAGCGGATCTGGAACCTGGTCATCGAGACCTTGAAGAGAATGAAGTGAGAAAAAACGAGAGTCCCCAACTTGGGGACTCTCGTTTTTTACAGCATCCGGTTCACTCTCTGGTGCAGGGCCATGAGCTCGTCCATCATCTCCCGGATGATTTGGGCGGCGGGCTTCACATCGTGGATGCGGCCGATGACCTGGCCCATGGCGATCTGGGCCGCCTGGGGGTCGTCGCTCTCGAAGGCTGCCCGGGTGACGGTGCCCTTGATGAGGGGGTAGAGCTCATCGAAGGTGGGGTTGGTCTTTTCAAACTCAATGATGTTCAGAGCCTCCTGGGTCTTCAGGGACCGCAGGGCGTTGCGAATGGACATCTGGGTCAGGACGGTGTCGGTCTCCTTGGCGTTGATGACCGTCTGGCGAAGGACGGGACCGATCTCGCACTCCTCGGCCATCATGAAGCGGCTGCCCACCATGACGCCATCCAGACCCATGGCCAGGGCGGCATACATGGTCCGGCCATCACAGACGCCGCCGGCGCCCACCACGGGGAGATTGCACCGCTCCAGGGTCAGGGGCCACTGGACCATGGAGCCCACGCCGGACATGCCGGGGTGGCCGCCGCCCTCATAGCCCACGATGCAGACGGCATCACAGCCCACTTCCTCGGCGGTGTGGGCAAAGCGGGAGTCGGGGATCTTGTGCATGACCACGCAGCCGTTGCTCTTTAACAGGTCCATGAAGGGCTTGGGGGAGCTGCCGGCGGTCTCCACGATGCGGACCTTCTCATCCACGATGGCCTGGAGGAAGCCCTTGATGGGGCCGTCGGGCTTGGTGTCGGGCAGGAGGGAGAGGTTCACGCTGAAGGGCTTGTCGGTGAGGGATTTCAGAAGCTGGATGTCTGCTTGGAAGTCCTCGGGTTTTTCATAGGTGGTCATGTTGATGGTGCCCAGACCGCCTGCGTTGGACACGGCGGCGGCCAGCTTGGGCTTGGACAGCCACTGCATGGCGCCTTGGATGATGGGATATTCGATGCCGAAAAGTTCGGTGATCCTGGTTTTCATAGTGTTACCTCTCTATGTCAAAAGGATTGGGTTGTCCGTGATTTGGCTTTATGATAGCAATTTTTTGCAGATGGGTCAATGGATTTGCCCCCGAAGCCACGAAAATGTGTTGAAAAACCCAAATGATAGGACTATAATAAAAGAACCTGATAATTTTGGAACGGAGGAATTAAGAATGGAATTCAAAAACGCAACTATGGCTGATTTTGACGTGGCCTTTGACTACATCGAGAAGCTCTGGACCTATAACACCTACGATAAGGAAGTCATCCGTAAGGTTTATGCCGATGTGCTGGCCGACGAGAACTCCTTCGCGTTCTTTCTGATGGACGGCGATGAGTACCACGGTTTCTGCCACGGCGCTTACTTCAACACCTTCTGGCTGTCCGGTATGACCTGCTATGTCTCCTCCATCATCACCAACGAGGACGAGCGCGGCAAGGGCAACGGCGTGAAGCTCATGGACCACGCAAAGGAACTGGCCCAGGCTCGCGGCTGCAAGGCTCTGGTTCTGGATTCCGGTATGCCCCGCACCCAGGCACACCGCTTCTACGAGATCTACGGTTTCGAGAAGAGTTGCTACGGCTTCGACTACTATCTGTAAGAAATTTAGGCCGGGAGTTTTACCCCCGGCCTAAATTTGTATTTTGCAGACCTCTGCTGTGCACGAGCCAAAGGCTCGCACACTTGCGGTCTGAGAAGAGTTTTCCGGCACGCACATGTCGCGCCGGAAAACGGATTATATTCTATTTCACCGCCACAGCGGTGAAACTCTGTGAGGCGTTAGGGAAGGAGGGGAGGTCCTGTGGAACTTCGGTTCAGCAACAAAGATTTAAGAAAACTCATCGTGCCCCTGGTTATTGAGCAGTTTCTGCAGTTTTCGGCAGGTCTGATCTCCTCCATCATGGTGGCTGGACTGGGTGAGGCGGCAGTGTCCGCCGTGTCCCTGGTGGACTCGGTGTTCATCCTGTTTATTATGATGTTCTCTGCCCTGGCCACCGGCGGTGCCGTGGTGGCGGGACAGCTGATCGGTCTGGGAGACTTGAAGCAGGGCTGCAAAGCCGCCTGGCAGATGGTGCTCTTTGTGGGCGTGTCCTCGGTGGTGGTCATGGCCCTGTGCTACCTGGGCTGCCATTTTATCCTGGATACCGTCTTCGGTGACATCACCCCGGAGGTTTGGCAGAACGCCCGGATCTTCCTGCTCATCACCAACGCTTCCATCCCGGTCATCGCCCTGTACAACGCCGGTGCGGCCATCTTCCGGGTCATGGGCAACTCCAAGATCTCCATGCGGATGTCCCTCCTGATGAATGTCATCAACATCGTGGGCATTGCTGTCCTCATCTACGGGGTGGGCCTGGGCATCGAGGGTGCCGGTGTCGCCCTGCTCACCGGCCGAACCGTTGCGGCGGTGGTCATTCTGAAGCTCCTGTGCAACCAGGACCTGCCCATCCACATCCGTCGTCCTCTGACCTTCCGGGTTGATTTTGGCCTGCTCAAGCGGATCATGCGGATCGGTGTGCCCAATGGTCTGGAGAACAGCATGTTCCAGCTGGGCAAGATCCTGGTGCTGAGTCTGGTGTCCTCCTTCGGCACGGCTTCCATTGCGGCCAATGCCGTGGGCAACGCTGTGGCCATGTTCGGGGTGGCCCCCGGTATGGCCATGAACCTGGCGGCGGTGACGGTGGTCTCCCAGTGTGTGGGAGCCGGAGCGTTCGACCAGGTGAAGTATTATGTGAAAAAGCTCATGAAGCTGACCTATGCCATGATGGCGGTGTCCAACGTGGCTATCCTGCTGATTTTGCCCCTGGTGCTGAAAATCTACGATCTGTCTCCGGAGGCGACCTCCTTTGCCCGGCAGATCCTGGTCTACCACTCCATCTGCGCTATCTTTATCTGGGTCCCGGCCTTTACCATGCCCTATGTCCTGCGGGCAGGCAACGACGTGGCCCCGACGATGATTATTTCGATCATTTCCATGTGGCTCTTCCGTGTGGTCTGCAGCTACATCCTGGGCCGTTATCTGGGCCTGGGTCTCTTCGGCGTGTGGGTGGCCATG
>JAFYPT010000052.1 GCA_017547425.1 Ruminiclostridium sp. | reverse complement strand
GGTCCAGGGAGAGGAAGCCCCGGAGGAGATCGCCCAGGGTCTGGACCTGGTGAACGCACTGGAGATGGCCGACCTTATCATCACCGGTCGCGGCGGCGGCTCCATGGAGGACCTGTGGGCCTTCAACGACGAGCGGGTGGCTCGGGCCATTTTCCGGTCACGGATCCCGGTCATCTCTGCCGTGGGCCACGAGCCCGATGTGACCATCGCCGACTTTGTGGCCGATCTGCGGGCATCCACGCCCTCCAACGCCGCCGAGCTGGCGGTGCCCGATCAGACCGACCTGCGGGACCGTCTGGCTCATTTCCAGGCCCGGATGGACCGGGCGGTGGACCGGCGCCTCCAGACCCGCCGGGATGCCCTCCGGCGACTGGAGAGCAGTCCCTTTTTACAGTCCCCCCAGCGGGCCATTCAGGAGAAACGTCTCCTGCTGGACTACCAGCAGCAGCGACTGTTCCATGCCATGGACCGCCAAATCGGGGAACATCGCCAGCAGATGGGCCGTCTGGCGGCCTCGCTGGACGCATTAAGCCCCTTCAAGGTCCTGAGCCGGGGCTATTCCATTGCACAAAAAGACGACGGTACCGTCGTTTCCGAATTGAGTCAGGTGGAGAAGGGGGATACCCTTCAGGTTCGTGTCTCGGACGGAACCATCACCTGCACCGCAGAGGGAAAGGAGAAAACCAAATGGCGGAAAAGAAGCTGACCTTTGAGCAGGCCATGGGCCGCTTGGAGGAGATCGTGGCCCAGCTGGAAGCTGGGGATCACTCTCTGGAGAACTCCCTTTCCCTGTATGAAGAGGGGGCTAAGCTGATGAAGCAGTGCGCCACCATGCTGGACAAAGCCGAGCAGAAGGTGATGAAACTGCGCACCGATGCCAACGGGGAACTCACCGAAGCCCCCTTTGCCCCGAAGGAGTGAGCAACATGGACATGAAACAGCAGCTGGCCGCCTATCAGGCTCAGATCGAGGAGGCTCTGGAGGGCTATGCCAAGACCTGGCCTGCCTACGGCGACATGCAGGCCGCCATGGCCTACAGCCTCCTCTCCGGTGGCAAACGCATCCGTCCGGTTCTTACCCTGGCGGTCTGCCGCCTTTTCGGTGGTGAACCGGAACAGGCCATTCCCTTTGCCTGTGGCCTGGAGATGATCCACACCTACTCCCTCATTCACGATGACCTGCCCTGCATGGACGACGACGACTTCCGCCGGGGCAAGCCCACCAACCACAAGGTCTATGGGGAGGCCACTGCCGTCCTGGCGGGGGATGCCCTGCTCACCGCCGCCTTCAGCACCCTGGCCGGGGCAGACCTGTCCCAGGAACAGATTGGGCGAGGGGTCTCCTGCCTGGCCCAGGCTGCCGGTCCTGCCGGTATGGTGGGCGGTCAGTTCCTGGACCTGCTGGGAGAGGGTAAGTCCCTGTCCTATGACGAAGTGGTCCAGATCGAAGCCCTGAAAACCGGCTGCATGATCGAGGCCGCCGCTCGCTTGGGTGCCATTGCCGCAGGCAGTACCCCCCAGGAAGAGGAGGCAGCTGCCTGCTTCGCCCGGAAGATCGGTTTGGCCTTCCAGATCCGGGACGACATCCTGGATGTGCTGGGGGACGAGGCCGAGTTTGGCAAGCCCATTGGCTCCGATGCGGAGAATCAGAAGTCCACCTTTGTTGCCCTAAAGGGGGTAGAGGCCTGCGAGGCCATGGTGGATGCCCTCACCGAGGAGGCCATCCTTTGCCTGTCCGGCTATGCCGACAACGGCTTCCTCTGCGGTCTTGCCCGGATGCTGGCAGGCCGAACCAAGTAAGATACCCGTCCCTTTGTTTCAGTAAGGAGGGATTTTCTTGAAGGAATTCCCGTCCCTGCGCGAGATCAGCGACCGTCAGGCGGAAGAACTCTGCCAGACCCTCCGTGAGCGGGTCATTGATGTGGTCTCCCAGACCGGCGGCCACCTGGCCTCCAATCTGGGTGCTGTGGAGCTGACGGTCGCCCTGCACCGGGTCTATGACACGGCCAGGGACCGACTGGTCTTCGATGTGGGGCATCAATGCTATATCCATAAAATTCTCACCGGGCGCAACGGCCGGATGGAGACTCTGCGGACCTTTGGGGGCATCGCCGGATTTCCCAAGCCCTCGGAGTCTGTCCATGACGCCTGCATTGCCGGTCATGCCTCCACGGCGGTTTCCACCGCTCTTGGCATGGCGGTGGCCCGGACCCGGCTGGGGGAGAACTACAAGGTGGTGGCTCTCCTGGGTGACGGCTCCCTCACCGGCGGTCTGGCCTATGAGGGACTGTCCATGGCCGGGCAGAGCGGGGAGCCTCTGGTGATTATCCTCAACGACAATGGCATGTCTATTGATGCCAGCATGGGCGGCGTCGCCCAGTATTTGGCCAAGCAGCGGTTGAATCCCCCCTATCTGCGGGGCAAGGAGATCTACCGAAAGATCATGTGCGCCACACCTCCGGGTCGCTGGCTCCACGGGGGGATCCACCAGGTGAAGGAGGGTGTGAAAGCCACCATCCTTCCCGGCACTTCTATGTTTGAAAATATGGGCTTTCACTATATGGGGCCGGTGGATGGCCACGATGTGGGAGCATTGACCCGGCAGCTGGCCCACGCCGCTGCCATAGATGGACCGGTCCTTCTTCACGTCAAGACCGTGAAGGGTAAGGGCTATGGTCCCGCAGAAAAGAACCCGGATGCCTTCCACGGCACCGGACCCTTCCACAAGGAGACCGGAAAACTTCTCCATCCCAAGTCCGGGGAGTCCTTCTCGGACCGATTTGGTCAGGAACTTACCAATCTGGCACGGGAGGACAAGCGCATCTGCGCTATGACCGCCGCCATGACCAGCGGCACGGGGCTTTCCGGCTTTGCATCGGAATTCCCGGATCGTTTCTTCGACGTGGGCATTGCCGAGGAGCATGCCGTCTCTATGGTGGCAGGCATGGCCAAGCAGGGGCTGATCCCCGTCTTTGCGGTCTACTCCACCTTCTTCCAGCGGAGCTATGACATGCTGGTCCACGACATCGCCATTGAGGGACTTCACGCCGTCTTTGGGGTGGACCGGGCCGGTCTGGTGGGAGACGATGGGGAGACCCACCATGGTCTCTTCGACCCCGGTTTCCTGAAAACAGTCCCCGGTATGACCGTTCTCTGTCCTGCCAGTTTGGAAGAACTCTCCTCCATGGTGCGGAAGGCTGTCCACAGCCTGAAGGGGCCTGTGGCTGTCCGCTATCCTCGGGGTGGGGAGGAGGGCTACCACCAGGACAGCAGCCAAGACCCCGCCTGTATCCTGCGGGAGGGAACCGACATCACCCTGGTCACCTTCGGCACCCTGACGGGAAGTCTTCTGCAAGTGGCAGAACGTCTTGCTCAGGACGGCATCTCTGCCGAAGTGGTGAAACTTAATCAGATCATTCCGCTGCCTGCCGAGGCAGTGTTGGCATCCCTGGAAAAGACCCGCCGAGTGCTGGTGGCCCAGGAATGTGTATCCATGGGGTCTCCTGGAGAGGATGTTCTGGCGGCTGTCGCCGCCCATGGCATCGCCTTGAAGGGGAGCGCCGTATGCTCCTGTGGGGAGGAGTTTGTTCCCCACGGCACCATTGCCCAGCTCCGCGCTCTCTGCGGACTGGATGCAGAATCTATGTATCAAAAATCCCGGGAGGTTATGAACGATGGCAAGTAAAAAACGGCTGGATGTTCTGCTGACAGAACGAGGCATGGCGGAGAGCCGCCAGAAGGCCCAGGCCATCATCATGGCGGGCCAGGTCTTTTGGGACGATAAGCGTATGGATAAGCCCGGAGCTTCCGTGCCGGAGGATGCCAACCTGGAGATCCGCGGCCAGACCCTGAAGTATGTGAGCCGCGGCGGTTTGAAGCTGGAAAAGGCTATGGCACAGTTTGATCTGCCCTCCCTGGAGGGGGCTATTGCCATTGACTCCGGTGCTTCCACCGGCGGCTTCACCGACTGTATGCTCCAGAACGGAGCTGCCAAGGTCTACGCCGTGGACGTGGGCTACGGTCAGCTGGCCTGGAGCCTCCGGCAGGATCCTCGTGTGGTGTGCATGGAGCGCACCAACGTTCGGTATCTCACCCAGGAAACCATCCCCGAACCTCTGGACTTTGGCAGTGTGGACGTCTCCTTTATCTCCCTGAAACTCATCCTGCCCGCCCTGCGTCCCCTTATGAAGGACAGCGGCCACCTGGTCTGCCTGATCAAGCCCCAGTTTGAGGCCGGCAAGGATAAGGTGGGCAAGAAGGGCGTAGTCCGGGACAAGAAGGTACATCTGGAGGTCCTGGAGCAGTTCCTCCGCCATGCGGAGGAGAGCAATTTCCATGTGAAAGACATCACCTTCTCGCCCATCCGCGGGCCGGAAGGCAACATTGAATATTTGGGTCACCTGACCGTGGCAGAGCAGCCTCTCTATACGGGAGACCTGGCTGCCCTGGTGGAGGCCTCCCACGAGACATTGGAGGGCGCTGCACAGTGAAAATTATTCTTTGCCCCAATCCCTTTCGAGACAAGGGACTGAAAGCGGCCAAAAGCACAGAGCGACTGCTCAGCACGGCTGGGGTGCAGACAGAATATTGTTTTCCCTTCCCGGTGGATAAGTCTGTCCTGGCCGATGTAGACCCCAGCATCCAGATTAAGGATCTGAAGACCGAGCTGGCTGATGCGGATTTCCTGGTCTGCTTCGGTGGTGACGGCACCATCCTCCACGCAGCAAAAGACGCCAGCAATTTCGGCGTGCCCATCGTGGGCGTCAACATGGGAAGTGTGGGTTTCATGGCCGAACTGGAGCAGAGCGAGATCCTTCAGCTGACCCGACTTATCAGCGGGGAATACAAGCTGGAGAACCGGATGCTTCTGGATGTCCGTGTCCTCCGGGAGGGGCGGACCCTCTTCCGCAGCACTGCCCTCAACGATGCGGTGGTCACCAAGGGCGCTGTGGCCCGGATCATCGACCTGAAGGTCTTTGGTGACAAGGTCCTCATTTCCGATATCTTTGGTGACGGTGTCATCATGGCCACCCCCACCGGTTCTACGGCCTACTCCATGTCTGCCGGCGGTCCTATCGTGGAGCCCACGGCAGAAAACATCATCATGACCCCCATCAGTGCCCACGCCATCCACGCCAAGGCCATGGTTTTGGACAAGAACCGCCTCATCGACGTGGTGGTCCCCAAAGAGAGCCGCAAGGCGGCCTACCTCTCGGTGGACGGCGGCAAGGCCTTCAAACTCTTCTCGGGAGACACTGTGCAGATCAGCCGTTCCCGGCGCAACCTCTGCCTGGTGAAGCTCTCCGACCGGAGTTTTTATGAAATGATCAACAATAAGCTGGAAAGGAGAATCCGCACATGAAAGCCAGAAGACAGGCTGAGATCCTTGCCATCATTCAGGAGCATGATATCGAGACCCAGGATCAGCTGCTGGAAAAGCTGCGGGAAAGGGGGATGAAGTCCACCCAGGCCACCATTTCCCGTGATATCAAGGAACTCCATCTGGTGAAGGAACTCACTGGACACAGCACCTATAAGTATGCCGTCAGCGAACGGAAGACCTCTCTGAACGTGGCTGGACGGCTGAACAACATCTTCCGGGAGAGTGTGACCTCCTTTGACTGCGCCCAGAACATCGTGGTCCTGAAGACCATGCCCGGTCTGGCTTCTGCCGCCTGCTCTGCCATTGACGGCATGCACCTGCCCAATGTGTTGGGCACTCTGGCCGGCGATGACACTGCCATTATGGTCATGCGAACCAACCAGGACGCGGAGGATCTCTGCCTGGAAATCGCCAGAATGCTGGAAAAGAAATAACACCGGGAGAAGGGGAACCATGCTTTCTTTGCTTCATATTGAAAACATAGCCCTGATCGATGCGGCAGACATTTCCTTTGGTCCGGGCTTCAACGTCCTCACCGGTGAGACCGGTGCGGGCAAGTCCATCATCATTGACTCCATCAGCGCGGTGATGGGGGAGCGTACCAGTCGTGACCTCATCCGAACGGGGGAGAAGTCTGCCCTGGTGACCGCCATCTTCCGGGATCTCCCTGACCTGCCCTGGTTCCGGGAGACCGGCATTGGCCCCGACGAGAACGGCGAGCTCATCATCTCCCGCAAGATCCAGGCCGACGGCAAGAATGTCTGCCGGGTGGCGGGGGTCCCCTGCACGGTGGTCCAACTGAAGGCCCTGGGCAGTCAGCTCATTGACATCCACGGCCAGCACGACGGCCAGCAGCTCATGGACGAGACCTGCCACCTGGGTTATCTGGACAGCTTTGGCCTCTTGGGGCCGGATGCGGAGTCCTACCGGGTGGAATACGAAAAGCTGGCCGACCTGCGCCGCCAAATCTCTTCCCTTCAAATGAACGAGGCCGAAAAGGCCCGTCGCATTGATTCCCTGCAGTTTCAGATCGCAGAGCTGGAGCGTGCCAACCTGAAAGAGGGGGAGGAGGAGGAACTGGAGGAACGGCGAAACATCCTTCGCAGTTCCGATAAGCTTTTGGCGGCGGTGGAAGGTGCTTACGGAGCGGTTTTCGGGGACGAGGACCGGGACGGTGCTTCCGGCCTTCTGGCTGAGGCAGAGAACGCCCTCGCCCGGGTGGCCGATTTTTCTGCCGATTTGACCCAGCTGACTGCTAGCCTGGCTGACCTGCGCTATGCCGCAGAGGATGTGGCCGAGCGGCTGCGGGACCTGCGGGACAGCTTTGATTTCTCTCCTCAGGAACTGGACGAGGTGGAGAGCCGCCTGGACCAGATCCATCGGTTAAAGAAAAAGTACGGCAGTTCCGTGAAGGAAATGCTGGAGTATCTGGAACAGAGCCGGGAGGAACTGGACCAGATCGAAATGGCCGATGACACCATCCTGAAACTGAAGCAGAAGCACAAAGTCGTCCTGCAGGAAGTGCGGAAACAGGCAGAAGACCTTTCTCAGAAGCGTCGAAAGGCGGCAGAGAATCTGAAAGCCCGCATCGAAGGGGAGCTTCGTCAGTTGGATATGCCGAAAGTCCGGTTTGAGACGGAATTCTCTCCGAAGCCCACCAAGCTGGGTCTGGACGAGACCGGCATGGATGAGGTCTGCTTCCTTATGTCCGCCAATGTGGGCGAAAATCTGAAGCCCATCGCCAAGGTAGCTTCCGGTGGTGAGCTCAGCCGTATCATGCTGGCTCTGAAAAATGTCCTGGCGGAAAATGACAGTATCATGACCCTTATCTTTGACGAGGTAGATACCGGTGTCAGTGGCCGTGCCGCAGGCAAGGTGGCAGAGAAAATGAGCCGCCTGTCCCAGAACTGCCAGGTCTTGTGCGTCACCCATCTGGCTCAGATCGCCGCCATGTCCGACAGCCACTACTCCGTCCAGAAGGCGGAGCGGGACGGCCGGACCTATACTAACGTCCTGACCCTGGACCGGGAAGGCCGCAAAATGGAGCTGGCCCGCCTTACCGGCGGTGCACACACCTCTGCCGCTATCCTGGAAGGTGCCGAGGAACTCCTGCGGGAGGCGGAGGCCTACAAGGATCAGGCAAGACTTTTCTAACTATTGACAATGGTAAAGATCGATGATAACATGTTCTTGACAAAACATATATAGGAGGTGGCATTTATGGTTCTGATGATGATGCTTCTGTTGTTTGGGTTTGGAATCATGTTCCGGTACTATACCAAGGAAACCCGGTTTGGTTGGCTCACCTGGGTCATTCCTCTGGGTCTGTATGCCTTTGGGGTCCGTGCGGACCTGGGAGAGGGTGCCATGCTTCTGCTGTATCCTCTTGCATTTGGCATCGGTGCCCTTTGCTTTGGTGCGGGGTTCCGTTTCCACAGCTTCTGTGGGGCTCGTCAGTGACATACTCCTGTGCTTAAACGGGGGATGTTGTCATGAACATTTGGGGATTCCTTGCACTGTTGCTGGTATTCGGCGTTTTGTTTCGGTTGGGCACCAGAACATCCCGGATCGGTTGGCTGATATGGGCCGTTCCACTGGGTTTGTGTGGATTGTTGCGAATGGGTCACATGACAGAAGCGGATGCGTTTCTTTGCTTCTACCTTTTGGTGTTTGTCTTGGGTGGATTCCTTTGCGGTATTGGCCTTCGAGCGCACAAGTTTTTTGCGGCTCGCCGTTGACAAACCATAGTAAATGGTGTAAAATCAATCGGAATTGAATCAATGCTACTGTAATGAAGGGAAGAAGTAGCCGGCAGTTGTCCTGCCCAGAGAGCCCCCGGTTGGTGCAAGGGGGAGAGGACCGCTAGGTGAAGTTACCTCCCGGAGCAGCTGCCTGAACCTCCAGCCACATGGGAGCAGTAGGGTCTGTCGGGTGCGCCCGTTATCGCGCGTTGGGTTTTCGGACCCGCTGAGGCCCCTTTTGTGAGAAAGGGGTAAATAGAGGTGGTACCACGATTTTATCGTCCTCTGTCATTTCGGTGGCAGAGGGCGTTTTTATTTTGCAATACCGTTCCTCTGTCGGAACACTAACGAGAATAAGGAGAAAACAACATGGGTATTTATGAAGAACTGGTAGCCCGTGGCCTCATCGCCCAGGTTACCAACGAGGAAGAGATCCGTGACATGGTCAACAACGGCAAGGCCACTTTCTACATTGGCTTTGACCCCACCGCTGACTCCCTGCACGTTGGCCACTTCATGGCTCTGTGCCTGATGAAGCGTCTGCAGATGGCAGGCAACAAGCCCATCGCTCTGATTGGCGGCGGCACTGCTATGATCGGCGACCCCTCCGGCCGTACCGATATGAGAAGCATGATGACCCAGGAGACCATCCAGCACAACTGCGACTGCTTCAAGAAGCAGATGGAGCGTTTCATCGAGTTCGGCGAAGGCAAGGCCATGATGGTCAACAACGCCGACTGGCTGCTGGACCTGAACTACGTGGAGCTGCTGCGTGAAGTTGGCGCCTGCTTCTCCGTCAACAACATGCTCCGTGCTGAGTGCTACAAGCAGCGTATGGAAAAGGG